>NZ_JARXOV010000009.1:0-125852 GCF_030162955.1 Comamonas jiangduensis | reverse complement strand
CTAGCGGCCCGGCGTTCACCTTTGCTGGCGCTAGGACATTGGGAGCGCTTGGCGCTTGCTGCACAAGCACTAGAGGCTGTTTTTGCTATTGGTGTGCGGCAGCCGCTGCGGCCACAAAAAAAGGAACCCGAAGGTTCCTTTTTTCTGTACTTGGGAAGGAAGCGCTGGCGTCGCTTAGATCACGCCTTGCGCCTGCATGGCTTCTGCCACCTTCACAAAGCCGGCCACGTTAGCGCCGTCGATGTAGCTCACCGAGCCGTCGGCGCGCTTGCCGTACTTCAGGCAGGCGGCGTGGATGCCTTGCATGATTTGCAGCAAGCGGGCGTCCACTTCTTCGGCGGTCCAGCTCAGGCGGCCTGCGTTTTGCGACATTTCCAGGCCGGAGGTGGCTACGCCACCCGCATTCGATGCCTTGCCGGGCGCATACAGCACGCCGGCGGCTTCGAAGGCCTTGGCCGCTTCAATGGTGGAGGGCATGTTGGCGCCTTCGGCCACGCAGACCACACCGTTGGCGATCAGTGCCTTGGCATCGGCCAGATCCAGTTCGTTTTGGGTGGCGCAAGGCAGGGCCACGTCGACCTTGATGTTCCAAGGGCGCACACCGGCAAAGAATTCCACGCCGGGCACTTGGGCGGCGTAGTCGTTGACGCGGCCGTACTTGTTGTTCTTGATGTCCATCAGGATGGCCAGCTTCTCGGCGGTGAAACCGTCCTTGTCGTACACAGTGCCGGAAGAGTCGGACACGGTCACCACCTTGGCGCCCAGCTGCATGGCTTTTTCCACGGCGTATTGCGCCACGTTGCCCGAGCCAGAGACGGACACGGTCTTGCCGGCCATCGACTGGCCGCGTGTGGCCAGCATTTCTTGGGCGAAGTACACCGTGCCGTAGCCGGTGGCTTCAGGGCGAATCAGCGAGCCGCCGAAAGTCAGGCCCTTGCCGGTGAACACGCAAGCGGCGCTGTTGGACAGCTTTTTGTACATGCCGGCCATAAAGCCCACTTCGCGGCCACCTACGCCGATGTCGCCTGCAGGCACGTCGGTGTCAGGGCCCACGTGGCGGTACAGCTCGGTCACGAAGGCCTGGCAAAAGCGCATGACTTCCGCCGAGCTCTTGCCCTTGGGGTCGAAGTCCGAGCCGCCCTTGCCGCCGCCCATGGGCAGTGTGGTCAGCGCGTTCTTGAAGGTTTGCTCAAACGCCAGGAACTTCAGCACCGACTGGTTCACCGAGGGGTGGAAGCGAATGCCGCCCTTGAAGGGGCCAATGGCCATGCTGTGCTGGATGCGAAAGCCCCGGTTCACTTGCACCTGGCCCTTGTCATCCATCCAGCTGACGCGGAATTGGATGATGCGCTCAGGCTCGACCAGGCGCTCCAGCAAGGCGTTGTCGGCGTACTTGGGATTCTTTTCAATGAAGGGCCACAGCGACTCCATCACTTCTGTGACGGCTTGCAGGAATTCAGGTTGACCGGGGTTGCGGGCAGCAACGTCTTGCAGGAATTGGTCGAGGTTGGCGTACTTCATGAGGGTCAGTCTTTCAAGGGCACAAAACAAAAGCGCCGCAGCGCACGTTGAAAATTATGCCAAAAATGTATGCCTATATGCACCATATCGAGCATGACTTGTATAAGTTTGGTGCATAACTGTCTGAATTTGGTGCTTGCCTGCACCAAGTTGAAGAATGTAAAAAGTGTCTTGCTCGTTGATTTATATGAATTTTTTGTGACGATGTGCCTGATGGGGCACAGCCATCGTGGGGCGGCATCGCGGAATTCGATGCTGGCAGTTTTTTTTGACGATGTGGCGTGGTGTGCGCAGTTGCTCTGTTAATGGAAGCTGCTAGCGCGCGTGAATGCTTGGCTTCTAAGAGAAATGCATCGCAAAGCACCATTCCATAGGCGCGGGCAGCTATGAATTCATGGTTGTGCGTTCATGCCAAGGCGCAAACCCTGCCTAGGAGGTGGCGTGCCGTGTCTGCAGAAAGGCAGGTGGCATCCAGCGTTGCGCAGGCTTGCTGGGGCGACGCTGGCTGCGCAGTCACACCAAAGAAAAAAGCCTGTTTTCGTGAAAACAGGCTTGCAGGGGAGAAGGGGGCGGGCGCGGCTTAAATCAACTCGAACGGAATGGCGCCCCACTGGATGGTGTGGGCCGCCAAGCCGTAGGCCAGCGCCTGGGCCGCGCTGGTGTCGCAGAGGTGGCGCACCTCCGCCGCGTGCGGCGTTGTGTGGCAGCGCAGCAGCCAGTCCGAGGGCGGTGCGTGGCTGGCGGTGTCGGTGATGCAGATCAGCTTGGCGCCCAGCTTGCGCGCGCGCTCGCCCAGTTCGGCCATGTCGGCGCGGATGCCGCCCAGCGCAAACAGCACCACCATGTCGCGCGGGGCAATGCGGGCCAGCACGTCTTCGATGGTTTCGCCGGCGGCGGGTGCGCCATAGATGGGCTTGTCCAAACCGCTCATCAGATGCCCGCGCAGCGAACGCGCCAGCATGTGGTTGTGCTGCAAGCCCACGCAGAAGATGGCGGGTGCCTGGTGCAGGGCCGAGGCCATGGCGTCCATGGTGCTGGCCGGAATCTGCGCCAGCGTGGCGGTCAGGTTGTCTTGCAACTGCTGCCACAAGAGTGCGCAGTTGGGCGCGCTGGGGGAGATGTTGACGTCCGCCATGGGCAGCTGCAGGCCGTTGGTGGAGGCCTCCAGGCGTGCGGTGCGGCGCGCTTCTTCGTAGCTGTCGTAGCCCAGGCGGCGGATAAAGCGCGTGACGGTGGCGTTGGAGACGCCGGTCAGCTGGGCCAGTTCGCTGGCGCTGTAGCCCGCCAAGTTGATGGGGTAGTCCAGCACCACCTGCGCGAGCTTGCGTTCGGTGGGCGAGAAACTATCGAGCGCAGCGCGCACGCGGGCAAAAAAGGGTACGGACATGGGGGCGGTGTGGGGGCGCAGGCCTTCAAGGCAAAAAGTAAAGCATGCTCAGTGTAGCCGCCGCTCAGCGCCCGCGCAGGAACAGCGCGTCCAGCTCTTTCAGGGTGAGCTGGCGCCAGGTGGGGCGGCCGTGGTTGCATTGGTCGGAGCGCTCGGTGGTTTCCATCTGGCGCAGCAAAGCGTTCATCTCGTCCAGCGTCAACCGGCGGTTGGCCCGCACTGCGCCGTGGCAGGCCATGGTGGCCAGGATTTCATTGCGCGCACGCTGAATCACACCGCTGGCGTCTTGCTGCTCCAACTCGGCCAGCACGCTGCGTGCCAGCTCCACCGCATCGCCTTGCGCCAAGGTCGAGGGCACGGCGCGCACGGCCAGGGTTTTGGGCGAGAACGGCGCAATCTCCAGCCCCAGCACGTGCAAGGTGTCCACATGGGCTTCGGCCGTGGCTACTTCCTGCGGCGTGGCGGCAAAGGTGGCTGGAATAAGCAGCGGCTGGCTGGCAATGGGCTGGTGGTTGCCCAGTTGCTCCTTCAAACGCTCATACACAATGCGCTCGTGCGCGGCGTGCATGTCCACAATCACCATGCCCTGGGCGTTCTCGGCCAGGATGTACACGCCATGCACCTGCGCAATCGCACGGCCCAGGGGCCAGGTGGTGGGCTCGTGGGTGGCAGGGGCAGGGCTGGCAGCCGCCAAATCAATTTCTGTAGCTGCTTGCGTAGGATTGGCGCTTGTTTGTGCGGTATTTGGCTCGAATGTTGATGCGGTGGCAGCGGCTGACGGGGTGGTGGCCTCGCGCATGGGGGCCCACAGGGCCTGCATGTCGTTGACCTTGTGGCCCGCCGTTTCCTGCAGTGGCATGGCGTACTGCAGTTGTGGCTTCATGGCAGGGCGTGGCGCGCTGACGCTGGGTTGCCAAGCCACCGGGCTGGCAACCGCAGTGCCACTGCCCGATGCCTCGGGCGCCAGCGCTGCGGGCGTGGAGGTTTCGGCGTGCGCCGCCAGCAAAGCCGCGCGCGGTGCAGCCAGCGCATCTTCCACGGTATGCTTGATGGCCTGGTGCACTTCGCGGCTGTCGCGAAAGCGCACTTCGATCTTGGTGGGGTGTACGTTCACATCCACGCGCGCGGGGTCGATTTCCATGTACAGCGCGTAAATGGGTTGCTTGTGGCCGTGCAGCACGTCTTCGTAGGCGCTTTTGGCGGCATGGGTCAGCACCTTGTCGCGCACAAAACGCTGGTTGACGTAGCAGTATTGCTGGTCGGGGCGGCTGCGCGCGGCATCGGGCAGGCCAGCGCGGCCATAGACGGTGATGCCGCTGGAGGCCGAAGTGCGCTGCACAGGGATGGAGTTGGCCACAAAGTCATCGCCCAGCACATCGGCCAAGCGGCGCGCCAGGGCGTCGTTTTTGTCGACCGAGCCATCCATGGGTACGGCGCGCCATTGCTCCACCAGCTTGCCGTCGTGCCAGATGGCAAAGCCCACATCGGGGCGGGCCAAGGCGTGGCGGCGCACGGATTCAATGCAGTGCGCCAGCTCGGTGGCATCGGTCTTTAAAAACTTGCGCCGTGCGGGGGTGCTGAAAAAAAGCTCTTTCACTTCCAGCGTGGTGCCGCGGTTGCGGGCGGCGGGGCGCAATTCCCCGCTGCGCGCTTCCAGAAGCCAGGCTTTGTCTTCGCCTTCCAGGCGCGAGAGGATGGCGGTTTCCGACACCGAGGCAATGGCGGCCAGCGCTTCGCCGCGAAACCCCATGGTGCCCACATGCTCCAGCTCATTCAAATCGCGGATTTTGCTGGTGGCATGGCGGCGCAGGGCCACGGGTAGCTCTTCCCGGGGAATGCCGCAGCCATCGTCTTCCACACTGATCAGGCGCACGCCACCGGCCAGCAGGCGTACGGTGATCTGGCTGGCACCGGCATCCAAGGCGTTGTCCACCAGTTCGCGCACTACAGAAGCAGGGCGCTCTACCACCTCGCCAGCGGCAATCTGGCTGATGAGTTCATCCGGAAGGTCTTGAATGGCGCGGCGCTGCAGGGCGGGAGCTGAAGAAGTCATCAGCCCATTGTATGCAGCCTCATTGGGGGTGTTAGCGGCTGCTTCAGAAAACCAATTCAGCGGTGGCGATGATGGCGGTGACCGCGCGAGCCCCCATAGCCATCACTGTTTTGACCCATCTGGTTACCAATCAGCGCACCCGCAGCGGCGCCGCCCACGGTGCCTAAGGTGCTGCCAAAGACGGCATCGCCAAGCAAGCCACCGGCCACGGCGCCTACGCCGGTGCCAATTTGGGCATTGTTAGGGCGGTGGGCGCAACCACCCAATGTGAAAGTGGCCACCACAGCGGCGATCAAAAATGTGCTGCGAACTTTAGTCATGTGCACCTCCTTGCATGTAGTAATTCAAAAATCAGGCGTCACTGTGCCTGTGCCTGTGGCGGGTTTGGATGAACTTGGTGCAAAGTTCTAGCCTGTATTGCAAGTATTTGTAGCTCTGGTTTGCAGGCTGTTGCAGCAGATGTCGGAGTGTGTGCAAAACAGCGCGGCGACAGCCCCTGTTTGGCCTGCATGCGCTGTGCATGGGACTACATTAACGCTTTGTTTGGCTGCCGATCTGCCCCAGGCGCGGGTTGGCATTTGAGGGTGTGGTTGTGGACATCGTTTCGTTTTTGATCGACTTCATTGTGCATATCGATAAGCACTTGGAGGCATTGGTCGTGGCTTATGGCGCATGGGTTTACGCGCTGCTGTTTCTGATTATTTTTGTCGAAACCGGCTTGGTGGTGATGCCGTTTTTGCCGGGCGATTCGCTGCTGTTTATTGTGGGCGCGATGGCTGGCGTGGGCATGCTCAACTTTCCGCTAGCATGCGGCATTTTGCTGGTGGCCGCCATTTTGGGCGACCAGTGCAATTACTCCTTAGGGCGGATGGCAGGGCCCAAAGTCTTTCAGTGGGAAAACTCGCGCTGGTTCAACCGCGCAGCGTTCGACAAAGCCAATAGTTTTTATGAGCGTTATGGCGGCGTGACGGTTATCTTGGCGCGCTTCATGCCCTTTATTCGCACCTTTGTGCCCTTTGTGGCGGGTGTGGCCCACATGTCGCGCGGCAAGTTCAGCATGTTCAATGTGTCTGGCGCCGTTCTGTGGGTGTTGGGCATTGTGTCGGCAGGCTATTTCTTTGGGAACTTGCCGTGGGTGCGGGAGCACCTGGAAACCCTCATCTGGGCGTTGATTCTGATTCCGTGCGTGGTGGCGCTGTATGGAGGCTGGAAAACCGGACGGCAGCAGCCACAGTGCTAAGTCTCTGATGAGTGGGCGCAGTCATAAAAAATGCCGACTCAGGTCGGCATTTTTTATGGGTCAAAGCGACGGGCCATGAGGCACCGAGGCACGGTTATTTTTTGTCTTGGTTTTTGCCAATCTGGTTGCCGATGACGGCCCCGGCGGCCGCGCCGCCCAAGGTGCCCAAGGTACCTCCTATCACCGCATCACCCACAACACCGCCTGCCACGGCACCTACGCCGGTGCCCAATTGCTGGTTGTTGGCACAACCACTGAGCAAAGCGGTGGTGGCAACCAGGGCAAAAGCGATAGAAGTCAGGGACTTTTTCATCACACACTCCTTGGAATAAAAACACATTCAGAGTGTGGGGCCAGGGGCTCAAACACGGAGTCGGGGAGGTGAGCGCAGGGCTGTAGGTCAAAAGACCTCATCCCTGCATGTAGAGGCCAACCAGAGTGCAAGACGGCGTTTATACCGAGCGCGAGCGCGCCAGCGGTGGGTTCTTGGTGAAGTACTGGCGGATGCCGGTCATCATGGCGTCCGCCAGCTTGTTTTGGTAGGCGCTGCTGCGCAGTTTTTGCTCTTCCTCAGGGTTGCTGATGAACGCGGTCTCAATCAGCACGCTAGGAATGTCAGGGGCTTTGAGCACGGCAAAACCCGCTTGCTCCACGCGCGGCTTGTGCAGCTTGGCAAAGCTGCCAATGTGGGTCAGCAGTGAGGTGCCCAGTTTCAGGCTGTCATTGATTTGCGCCGTGGTACTCATGTCCAGCAGCATCTGCTGCACGGTTTTGTCCTGGCTGCGCACGTTGATGCCGCCCACCAGGTCGGCCTGATTTTCTTTGTCAGCCAGCCAGCGCGCAGCCGTGCTGGTGGCGCCTTTTTGGCTGAGTGCAAATACGCTGGCACCGGCGGCCGAGGGGCGGGTGAAGGCATCGGCGTGGATGCTGATGAACAAGTCAGCCTGCACGCGGCGCGCTTTTTGCACGCGCACGCCCAAAGGCACGAAATAGTCACCATCGCGCGTTAGGTAGGCCCGCATGGGGCTGCCGTTGATGGTGCTGCCATTGATGCGGTCGCGCAGCAATTTGGCAATCTTGAGCACCACATCTTTTTCGTAAGTGCCACTGGGGCCGATGGCGCCAGGGTCTTCACCGCCGTGGCCGGGGTCGAGTGCCACGATGATGATGCGGTCAGTTTTGCGCGACGTAGGCGCTGGGCTGGCTGTGACTGTGGTTTCGGGCGCTTTGGCGGCAGGCGGGGCTGGCGGCGGGGCAAGGGCGACTTTTTTATCGCCCGCAGCGGGTGTGGATGGCGTCGATGCACCGGGCGTGGCGCCTGCCCCGCTGTGCTTGGCAATCAAATCCCCCAAGGGGTCGTGGGACGCGACATGCTCCGCAGGCGGCGACAAAGCGGGCGGCAAGTTGGAGCTGGAGCCGGCATCGCGCAAGCGCTCTTGAATCAGCGCTTCCAGCGGATCGATGGCTTTGGACGGGTAGAGATCAAACACCAGCCTGTGCTGGTAGGCGGCCACAGGCTTGAGGGTAAAAACCTGCGGCACTGCCTCTTGTTTGAGGTCAATGACCAGACGCACCACATTCGGTGAGTTTTGCCCCACGCGGATGGCAGCAATATTGGGGTCATCGGGCCGTACTTTGGCGACCAGTTCTTTGAGTGCATTGTTGAGCTGCAGCCCCTCAATATCAACGGCCAAGCGTGGCGGTGAAGTGATCAGCGTTTGCTTGGCCACCAGCGGCACGTCGGACTCCAGGGTGACGCGCGAGTAATCTTCCGCAGGCCAGACGCGCACCGCCATGATGCTGGCGCCGAAGGCGATTTGGTGTTTGCCCGCCAGCAGCAGTGCCAGGCTACCTGCCTGAAGCAAGGTGCGGCGGTTAGGGCGGTAGGCGGTAAAGATAGAGTGCGCGGCGTCGTCGCTCATTGTGGCCAGTGCTGCAGCAAGCGCCGTCCACACGCTGTGCTGGTGCGCAGTGTGACGCGGCGTTGGGTTTCGTCGATTGCTTCAATATAAATAGCTAAGTCCGCTGGCGGTGTCAGCGAAGCAGCCTTTTCTGGCCATTCTGCCAGTTTCAACCCTTCGCTGGCAAAAATGTCACGAAAACCTGCATCTTCCCATTCACGCGGGTCGTCAAAGCGGTAGAAGTCAAAGTGCCAGATGTGCAGCGCAGGCACTTCGTGGGGCTCAACCACAGCATACGTAGGGCTTTTGATGCGACCTTGCACGCCCAAGCTGCGCAGCAAATGGCGCACGAAGGTGGTTTTGCCTGCGCCTAAATCGCCATGCAGGGTGATGAAGGCGTTGCGCACCTCGGGCAATGCGGCCAGTTGAGCGGCAAAAGCCGCAGTGGCCGCCTCGTCTTGCCAAGTCAGTACGCGCACCTCGGCGCTGGTGCTTTCTACAATTGCAGGGTTATGGTTTGCAGCAGTCAATTGGTTCCTTTGATGCAGGACTGGGCCCGCGAATTGGGATTTTCCCAAATTGGCGTGTCCGGCGTGGATTTGTCGTCTTGTGAGGACGGGCTGCTGCAATGGTTGCAAGCAGGCTTTCACGGCAGCATGGACTATATGGCGGCGCACGGCCTCAAGCGCGCGCGCCCGGCCGAACTGGTGCCCGGTACGGTGAGCGTGATTACCGCCCGCATGGATTATTTGCCGGCAGCCACCCCGGCAGACTGGCAGGCCGTGGAGTGGGCGCGCCTGGAGCGCCCGCAAGAGGCCATTATTTCGGTCTACGCCCGTGGGCGCGACTATCACAAGGTGCTGCGCAGCCGCCTGCAAAAACTGGCAGAGCGCATTGCGCAGGAGGTGGGGCCGCTCGGCCACCGCGCGTTCACCGATTCTGCCCCGGTGATGGAGGCTGAGCTGGCCCGTCGCAGCGGACAGGGCTGGCGGGGCAAGCACACGTTGGTGCTCAACCGTGATGCGGGTTCGACCTTTTTCCTGGGCGAGATTTATGTGGACATGGCGCTGCCAGAGACAGCGCCGGTGACTGCACACTGCGGCAGTTGCAGCAGCTGCATTGACGCCTGCCCCACGGGCGCTATCGTGGCACCCTACCGCGTAGATGCGCGCCGTTGCATCTCTTACCTGACCATTGAGCACGATGGGTCAATCCCGCTGGAGCTGCGCCCCCTGATGGCCAACCGCATTTATGGCTGTGACGACTGCCAGCTGGCCTGCCCATGGAACAAGTTTGCCCAGCGCAGCCCGCTGCCAGATTTTGATGTGCGCGGCGCCATGGTGGGCAGCACGCTGGTGCAGCTGTTCAGCTGGGACGAGGCCACGTTTTTGCGCTGTACCGAAGGCAGTCCTATCCGCCGCATTGGCCATGTGCGCTGGTTGCGCAATATTGCGGTGGCGCTGGGCAATGCGCTGCATGCCACAGGGTTGGGGGCGGACGAGCAACACGCCATCCGCAGCGCGCTGCAAGCCCGCGCGGCGCATGACAGCAGCGTGGTGCGCGAGCATGTGCAGTGGGCGCTGGCCCAAGGGAATGCTTAAAAAAGAGAGCGGCTTGCGCTTGATTTACGGAAACTTCAAGGTGTTATCTATTTGAAGTGCTTGAATAACCTGCGCTGCCAGCTATTTAATTTGATGTGGCAATCATCTGAGCCGCCACACCTCAAGGCAGCAAAGACAGTGCAAACGGCAGGCTGAATACGCCCAGCATGGTAGACAGCGTCACCAGCCCCGCCACATACGGGCCGTTGTAGCCCATGCGCGTCGCCAGCACATAGCAGGTGGAGGCCGTGGGCAAGGCAGAAAACAGCAGCAGGATCAAGGCTTGCTCACCTTGCAAACCAAACAGGTGAATGGCCCCCAGTGCGACCAAGGGCTGGATGGCATGGCGAATGCCCAGCACCCCCACACTCATGCGCTTGGCATGGGTCAACAGGCCCAGTTGCATGCCTGCGCCGGCCGACATCAGGCCCAAGGCAATCGACGCGGCGCCGATGCGCGCCACCGGCGGCTCCAGCCATGTGGGCATGCGAAAGCCCAGCAAGTTGGCTGTCAAGCCGCACACTGTGGCCACGATCAGCGGATTGCGCACCAGCTGGCCCCAAAAACTGTGCTGGCCCTCGCGCGTCATGGGCCACACCGCCGCAATGTTGAACATGGGCACGCAAAAACCAATCAGCACCGAAATAAAGAACAGGCCCTGCGCGCCAGCCAGCCGGTCCGCCAGTGCCAAGCCGATGAAGGAATTAAAGCGAAACGCCACCTGTGCGGCGCTGGCGTGGTCGCGGGCGCTGATGTGCCTGCGCACCCCGGGCCACCAGGGCAGGCTGTAGGCCAGTGCGATACCGACCAGGCCCGAGGTGAGACCGGCGGCAATCAGGCTGGAGGTGGCTGCCCAGTCCAGCGGGCTTTTGACAATTGAGTGAAACAGCAGCACCGGAAACAGCAGGTAGTACACCAGTGCTTCGACGCTTTGCCAGACCGGGCGGTTCAGCGGGCTGAAACGACAAAGCAAGTAGCCCAACACAATCAGGGCAAAGTCTGGAAAAAGGAGCTGGGCGTAGTTCACGGACGCAGAGATTACCCGCTTCTGGGAGGGCTGGGCCCTTGGAGCTTGCCCAATTTGGCACCGACGTGACAGCGCCTGCACTACTTGGGTGCTAAGGGAATTTACGGAGAAAAAATTGCTTTGGTGCAGCCCTGCATCAGCAGTCACTCAACTAGCATTGTTTTCCAAACACAAACTTACAAACTCCAAGGAGATCAGTCACTATGCATCGTCGTACCTGTATTGGGTTGGCACTGGCTTTGGTGGGTACCGCTGCCATGGCACAGGCTTACCCCACCAAGCCCATCAAGCTGTTGGTGCCTTTTGCGCCAGGTGGCACGACCGACATCATTGCTCGGGTCATAGCAGACCCCTTGAGCCGTGAGCTGGGCCAGCCCGTGATCGTGGAAAACAAGGGCGGCGGCGGCGGTGTGATTGGTGCGCTGGAGACTTCGCGTGCAGCGCCTGATGGCTACAACCTGGGGATTGCCACCGTGTCTTCCACGGCCACCAACCCCGCCATTAACCCCAAAATTCCCTACAACACATTGACGGACTTCACACCCATCATCAATGTGGCGGCCACGCCGAATGTGCTGGCCATCAACCCCAAATTCAGTAAGCCTGACTACGCCTCCTTTCTAGCCACTTTGAAGGCAGGGCAAGGCAAGTACGCCTATGCCTCATCAGGCACCGGTGGTATTCAGCACATGCTGATGGAGTTGTACAAAAACCTGACGGGCACGTTCATCACCCACATTCCGTACCGTGGTGCGGGCCCCGCGCTGAATGACACGGTGGCAGGGCAAGTGCCCATCATTTTGGATAACTTGCCTTCGGCGCTGCCCTTTATCAAAGACAAGCGCTTGGTGGCGATCGCCGTGGCAGCGCCCGAGCGCCTGGAGGTACTGCCCGATGTGCCCACTTTCAAGGAAGTCGGGCTGGAGCCTGTGAATCGCATGGCCTTCTACGGCATTTTGGGCCCCAAGGGCATGCAAAAAGACGTGGTGGACAAGATCAATGCAGCCGTGAAAAAGGTGTTGCAAGATCCCGCCGTGCGCAAGCGCATTGCAGATACGGGGTCTTTGGTGATTGGGAACTCGCCCGAAGAGTTCGCTCAGCAAATCAAGGCAGAGTACGAGATTTACCGCAAAGTGGTGGTGGAGCAAAAGCTCACGCTGGAATAAAGCGGTGAGGTAAATAGCCCAAGGCGCTGCCCCGGAAGGTGCAGCGCTTTTTTCGCCACAATGCAGCCATGAATGATGCAGCGCTTCAAGCCAGTGTGACGGCGATTGATGACTTTATCGAGGCCTTGTTTTTGGAAGACGGCTTGTCTGCCAATACCTTGCAAGCGTATCGGCGCGATGTGATGGCCTGTGCGCAGTTTTTGGCGCAGTCCCCGGGGGCGTGTTCTTTGCTGCAGGCGCAAGAGCAGGATTTGCAGGCATTTCTTCAACAGCGCCATGCGCTGGGTGTGAAGGCGGTCTCCAGCAATCGGGGGCTGAGTGTGCTGCGACGTTTTTTCCACTGGGCTTTGCGTGAAAGTCGGCGCCAGGATGACCCCACCTTGCGCTTGCTGGCGGCCAAACGCCCTTTGCGGGTGCCCCATACCCTGACCCAGGAGCAGGTAGAGCCGCTGTTGCAAGCGCCCGATGACGCCACGCCTTTGGGGCTGCGCGACCGGGCAATGCTGGAGTTGATGTATGCCAGTGGCCTGCGCGTGAGTGAGCTGGTGGGGTTGCAGGTGCATCACGTGGATCTGAATGCCGCCGTATTGCGCACGGAAGGCAAGGGGCGCAAAGAGCGGTTGGTGCCATTTGGGCAGGAGGCGCAGTGGTGGCTGCAACGTTTTTTGCAGCAAGCCCGGCAAGAAATTCTGGGCAGGCGGACCTCAAGTGATTTATTCGTCACTCAGCGTGGCGGTGCCATGACGCGGGTGATGTTTTGGATGCTGGTGAAAAAGTATGCGCAGCTGGCGGGTATCACCGCGCCTTTATCGCCCCATACCTTGCGCCATGCTTTTGCAACGCATCTGCTCAACCATGGCGCCGACTTGCGCGTGGTGCAGATGCTGCTGGGGCATGCAGATATTTCCACCACTACCATCTATACCCATGTAGCCAGAGAGCGGCTGCAACGGCTGCATGCGCAGCACCATCCTCGTGGATAAGAAGTACTGATGCGTGTTAAGTGAAATTAATTCTGAGGCAAAATATCTTTTTATTTGTCAACCCGGATTAACGATGATGAATGCCGTGCGGCGAGGTTTGGTGGCTGCTGCGTTGTTATCAACAGCAGCGCCTTTGGTTTCTTGGGCAGATACGGCGCAGTGGCCGAACAAGCCCATTCGCATAGTGGTGTCCTACCCGGGTGGGGGTGTGAGTGACGTGGTGGCCCGTGCTTTGGGTGAAAAGCTCACGGTGCAACTGGCGACCCCTATCGTGGTGGAAAACAAAGCGGGTGCAGGCGGTGCAATCGGTTTGGATACGGTGGCTAAATCGGCCCCCGATGGCTACACGATTGGTTTTTCGGCCATCAGTCCCGTAGCTCTGAATCCGCATTTGGGTGCAGTGCCTTTCGATCCGCAAAAGGACTTGGTTCCTGTGGTGAGCGTGATGTACTCGCCGGTATTGATTTTGGCGACCACTGCCGAGCAATCACCAAACTTCAAGGAATTGCTGTCGCAAGCCAAGCGTAGCCCTGGGACTGTGCGCTGGGCGACGGCAGGGTTGGCCTCTTTGGGACATATCGTTTTGGAGCAAGTGAAGTACACCGCCAAGGTGGATATCACGCACATTCCTTACAAGGGCGGCGGGCAGCAGCTTAACGATGCCTTGGGTGCGCAGTATGAGGTGCTCTCCACCAATGCGGGCCCTACGGTCATGCAGCATATTCAGGCTGGCAAGCTCAAGCCGCTGGCTGTGGGAGCGCCTCAGCGCTTGGAGTCATTGCCCGAAGTGCCTACGCTGGCAGAACTGGGCTTCTCAGAAGCGAACTCGACATCCTTGTTCGGTATTTTTGCGCCAGCGAATGTGCCCGCTGCAGTGCTTCAGCGCTTGAATCAAGAGTTCAACAAGGCGTTGGCCAGCCCCGATATCCAGGCCAAGCTCAAGGCTTCTGACAATGTGCCAACGGGCGGCGATGCCAAGTCTTTTGCGCGCCAAATTGCCCAAGAATCAGCAAACAATGCCCGGATTGTGAAGGCCGCGAATTTGCACACCAAGTAAAGCTGGGGTGCATGAGCTCAAAGGAAGCCCCACCAAGGGCTTTCTTTGAACTGGGCGGAGCGCTCTCTAATCGCTGAGGGTGTCTGCCCAAGCCAGAGCTTGCAAGTGTGCCCAGTTCACTTGGTGGTTGGACAGGTGCAAGGCCTCCGAGTTGCGCGCAAAAGCTTCTTCGTCTCCGCTTTCGCAGGCAAGCACCAGATCGAGGAAGGGCGCATACACGCCGGTTCTGTGGAGCAGCGCGTCGACCACAGGCTGGGGCAAGGCGATGGAATTGAGGGCTTGGTCCATAGGGATGCCCAAAATGGTGTCCAGCAAAGAAAACACCCCGACAACGAAAGCGTTGTCTGCTTCTTCCGCTGGCAGCAGCTCAGAGGCTAGCAGTTCCATGAGCCTGCCTCGGACCACCGCAGTTTGGCCCACGGCGGGTGCACTGCCGCCTGTGCGCGATGTGGTCATGAGCAATGCGGCCCAGCGGAACAGCTTCTTAAGACCAAGAATCATCACCGCATGGCGGAACGAGGTGATTTCGCAGGACAGACCAAACCCCGAGGAATTGATGAAGCGCAGCAAGTTAAAGGACAGGGTTGGGTCCTTTTTCAGTAGATCTTCAATCTCTGCCGTGCTGCTTTGGTTGCGCACCAGATTGATCAACTGCAGGATGATGGCTTGCGATGGGCGCACCGTGCGCGTGTGTACCAAGTCTGGTGTAGCGAACCAAAAGCCTTGAAACAGCTTGACTCCCAGTTCGTGCATATGTTCGAACTGGACTTGTGTTTCGACTTTTTCTGCCACGATTTGCGCCGTGGTGTGTGTGCGCGCAAATTTGACGAGAGCTTGTGCGTTTTCCAGCGGGAAAGTCAGCATGTCGAGCTTGATAAAGCTCGCCATGGGGAGCCAGTTGACATAAGCACGGCGCAGCAAATTCTGGTCAAAGGCCAAGCGAAAGCCTCGCTGGCGCAGACCTTCAAACAACGGAATGGCAGCCGCGATTTCTGCGGCACTGGCCTCTTCACCCAGCGTGGGAATTTCTAAAATCACCTTGTCTGGGTGAATCAACTCCAGGTGACCGCCGCGCAGGCTTTCATGGGTGCAGTTGATGAACACCAGTTTGCGCCCGACCAAGGCTTCGTTGCCCGCGTAGGAAAGCGCATTGAACAGCATGGCTGCATCGCTGGCGGCAGTATGGGCATTGCTGGCGGTGGAGCGGTCAAACAACTCATAGCCAAAAACTTCACGGCGTTCGTTCACGATGGCTTGGCGGCCAATCATGGACACAGAATCGTCGGTGATGCCAGCGGGCAAGCTGGGCGTTAAGGCAGGTGTGTTGTTCACAGAATTCATAGGGCGTTACACGATACAGGGCAGCTTAGCCTGTAAATGTAGCTCTTTGCATATGAAGCAAGCAAATGTGTTTGCTGACGGACACAGTTATCCGCATGTTGGCAGCGTGCGCATCTGCTGCGCGTACTACTGGGTGATTTGCTCACACCACGCCAGCGCTTGCAGGTGTGCCCAATTGATTTGCTGACTGGTGAGCTTCAATGCAGAGGCGGCTTGGTCAAACGCTTCGTCATTGCTGCTTTCGCAGGCTTCCGCTAAACGCAAGAGATCACCAAAAACACCCTCATGCGAGAGCAGGGCTTGGCGCACCGCATCTGGCACATTGATCAGATGCAGCGCATCTTGCAAGGGGATGCTGAGCATGACATCCAGCAAAGAGAAAATGCCCACCACGAAGGCCTGCTCAGCGTCCTCCTCGCTCATGAATTCCAGGGCCAGCAACTCCATCAAGCGGCCCCGAATCACCGCTGTGTGGCCCACGATTGGGCTGGTGTTGCCGTATTTGGAGGCGGTAAGCAGCAGCGCTGCCCAGCGGAAGAGCTTTTTCAAGCCCATGATCATCACCGCTTGCCGGAATGAAGTGATCTCTCGTGCGTTGCTAAAGCCTGCGGAGTTGATCAGACGCATCAGATTGAAGGCCAAGCCTGCGTCTTTCTTGAGCACTTCTTCAATAGCGTCCGTACTCGCTTGGCGACGCAGCAGGTTGATGAGCTGAATAATGCTGACCTGGTTGGGGGCCAATAACTTGGCTTCCACCACCGCTGGACGAGAGAACCAGTAACCCTGGAACAGAGAAACGCCAATGCTTTTGAGTAAATCAAACTGTTCTTGCGTCTCTACCTTGGTGGCAATCAGCTGGGCTTTGCTCTGGCGTGCCGCGTAGCTAACCAGTACGACCAACTGCTCGGGGCGCAGTACGTTCAAGTCCAGCTTGATGTAGTCGGCCAAGGGCAACCACGCGTTGTAGGCCGATTCGAGAACGGTGTGGTTGAAAGAGAGCTTAAAACCACGCTCGCGCAGGGCGCGCAAGATGGGCAGCCGCGCTACGGTTTCAGACCCCGCCACATGGCCCAGAGGTTCTACTTCGAGGACAACCTTTTCTGGGTTGAGCAATTCCAGGTGTCCACCTGCCAAGCTTTCATGGGTGCTGTTCACAAATAGCAGCTTGGTGCCTACCAAGTCTTCACTGCCTGCATGCGACAGTGCGGTAAACAGCAAGAGCACGTCGGTCGCAGCGGTGTGTTCGTCCGGGGCGCGAGAGCGGTTGAACAGTTCGTATCCGATGACTGTCTTGTCAATGTCCACGATCGCCTGCCGTGCAATCATGGAAGAGCCACGAGGAGCTGCGACCGGCGGAGTGGTAGGCGAAGAGGCAGAAATAACGGACATGTCTTCAGGAAAAGCGTCAGG
Source organism: Comamonas jiangduensis (assembly GCF_030162955.1). NCBI lineage: Bacteria > Pseudomonadati > Pseudomonadota > Betaproteobacteria > Burkholderiales > Comamonadaceae > Comamonas > Comamonas jiangduensis. The sequence goes on along the minus strand of NZ_JARXOV010000009.1, from coordinate 109,165 downwards.
GAAATGTATGCAGCGGATGGCGGCGGTTCAATGTTGTTCCAACCAAGCAATTTCAGCTTCAGTGAATCCGGCAGCTTGACGAGCTTGGGTGTTGAAGGGAGGTCGAGGGCGAGGTGCCTCATACTGTTGCGTAAGCGCAGTGTAGTGCGAATGCGGTTCCAGATTATTGCGCTGGCATAAGAAACGATACCAATGGTTTCCGATTGCGACGTGACCCACTTCCTCGCGCAAGATAATGTCCAGCACATCCACGGCAGCCAAAGCATCGCTGGTGCCCACCTGGCGCAGCTTGGCTTGAATTTGCGGGGTGGCGTCCAGTCCGCGCGCTTCCATGGTGCGGGGCACCAAAGCCATGCGCGCTGTCACATCTTGTGCGGTTTTCTCACACATGGTCCACAGACCCTGGTGGGCAGGAAAGTCACCATAGTCATGGCCCTGTGCTTGCAGCCAGTTACGAATGAGCAGGAAATGTTTGCCCTCCTCACCTGCCACTTGCAGCCAGTCCAGGTAGTACGGTGGCGGCATGTCGTCAAAACGCCAGATTGCATCCAGCGCCAGGTTGATGGCGTTGAACTCAATGTGTGCAATCGCATGCATCAAGATGATCCGGCCTTCATGCGTGGCAGGCGAGCGGCGCGCCACTGCGGTGTGGTGCAGCAAGGCGGGTCGCTGTGGGTGGCCGGGTAACACGGTACCAGCGGGCAGCAGCGGTGCATGGGGCGCAATGCGCCACTGCGCAGCTTGCGCATGCATCTGCATGACGGCATCGGCTTTTTTAAAAGGGTCACAAAGGCACAAAACCTCAAGGGCGCGTTGTCGTAGCTCCATACCTACAATTGTATTTTCCTGACAGCACTATAAAGAGGAGACAAGATGGCTGTGTACGCATTGGATGGTGTGGAACCTCAAATCGCCGAAAGTGCCTGGGTGGCGGACAGTGCCCAGGTGATGGGTGAGGTGCATTTGGGTGCTGATGCCAGTGTCTGGTTTGGCACCGTGGTGCGTGGCGATACATCGAGCATTACGATTGGTGAGGGCACCAATGTGCAGGATGCCAGTGTGCTGCACGCCGACTTGGGCATGCCTTTGGTCATTGGCCGACACGTGACAGTCGGGCATCAAGTCATGCTGCATGGGTGCACGATTGGTGATGAGAGTCTGATTGGCATTGGTGCCATTGTGCTGAACGGGGCGAAAATTGGAAAAAACTGTTTGGTGGGGGCTGGTGCATTGGTGACCGAAGGCAAAGAGTTTCCGGATGGATCCATGATCATCGGAAGCCCTGCCCGGGTCGTCAAACAGCTCACCGCTGAGCAAATGCAGGGTCTGCGCCAAAGCGCGCAGCACTATATTGATAACGCGCGCCGCTTTAGGGTGGGCCTGCGCAAACTGGGCTGATGCCCGGGTTTTAGCAATCACTGATTGGGATACACACAGCGTGTCTGAACTCCATAAATTCCTCTTCGATGGCCTGCCTGTGCGCGGCATGATCGTGCGCCTGACCGATGCCTGGAAAGACATCCTCCAGCGCCGTGCCAGCAACACCGACACGGGGGCTTACCCCGCAGCGGTGCGTGAGTTGCTGGGCGAGATGACGGCGGCCAGCGTGCTGATGCAGTCCAACATCAAGTTCAATGGCGCGCTGGTGTTTCAGATTTTTGGTGAAGGCCCGGTCAAGGTGGTGGTGGCTGAGGTGCAGTCCGACCTGGGTCTGCGCGCCACGGCGTCTGTGCATGGCGATGTGTCTGCTGGCGCCTCGCTGGCAGATCTGGTGAATGTCAATGGCGCAGGCCGCTGTGCCATCACGCTCGACCCCAAAGACCGTCTGCCCGGTCAGCAGGCATACCAAGGCGTGGTGCCGCTGAACAATGAAGAGGGCGAGCCCCTGGAGAAGATTTCGCAGGTGCTGCAGCACTACATGCGCCAGTCGGAACAGCTGGACACCTGCATCGTGCTGGCAGCCAATGATGAGGTGGCGGCGGGCCTGATGATTCAGCGCATGCCATTGAAGGGCCAAGACAACCTGGCGGGCGCCACGGAAAGCGCGCAAGACGAGAACGACCGCATGGGCGAGAACGAGGCGTACAACCGCATTGCTACGCTTGCATCCAGCCTCAAGCGCGATGAGCTGTTGTCCCTGGATGTGGACACCATCTTGCGTCGCCTGTTTTGGGAAGAAAAGCTGCTGCGCTTTGTGCCCCAAGACGGTGACAACGGGCCGCACTTTGCCTGCACCTGCAGCCGTGAGCGTGTGGAAGGCATGCTGCGCAATCTGGGTCAGCAAGAGGTGGAGCAGGTGGTGGCCGAGCAAGGCTGTGTGGAAGTGGGCTGCGATTACTGCGGTGTCCAGTACCGCTTTGATGCGGTGGATGCGGGTCAATTGTTTGCCGATATGCCCAGCCAAGCGCCAGGTTCTTCCTCGGTGCAATAAAGCTGCGCAGGGTCGTTCACCCAGCACGAGCCATTCATATTTGTATTGAAAAAGAGAGCTGTTAGCGCTTGTGCTTGCTAGCATTCAAAGTCTTTAGACTTTGAATGCCTTGCATAACCTGCGCTGGCAGCTCTCTTTTTATTGGTTGTGTTGAGGGTGTTGGGGTGCGCGGCGCAGCAAATGCTGAAACAGCGTTTGTTCACTGGATGCATCCAGGCACTCTCGGCAATTCCCATGTGGGCTGCTTGCGCCAGCAGCGACGGTTGGCTGGGGCTCTATCCAAGGTGCCAATTGCCCGGCCTGCTGGGCCGCGCTGCCGTACAGCATGTGGATGGTCAAGCCGTGCCCGCCTTGCACCATCAGCGCGCGCCAGTGCTGCTCGATCGCGGCGGCTTGTTCGGCTTGCGGATGATCGGCGGGGGTGAGGGCCCAGAGTAGCAGTTGGCCGTGGGCATGGCTGCTGGGCCATTGCGTGCTGGGGTGCAGGCCGTGCAGTTGCACACCGGCCGAAGCGGCGGCATGCAATACCTGTGCGCAGTGGGCAGCACTGGCGCACAAGAGCACACGGAAAGGGGTGGATGTCGTCGTGGGGCGCATGGCACATCATGGGCCGCGAAGGGCGGCACAAACCTTTTATTGAGCGCCGCCTGTATCTGCCATCGCGGTGCCACTCTCGCCGTGTTGGGTCGTGGCCACGTGGGCTGCGCGATTGCACATCCGCGGTGCTATGCGCATGGAAAGCATCAGGGGCGCAAAATTTGCACGTAAATTTCGTTGGGCTTGACCATGCCCAGTTCGCTGCGTGCTTTTTCCTGCACGGTTTCTTTGCCTTCGCGCAGGTCGTTGACCTCCGACGTCAGGCGCTCGTTTTCTTTGCGGGCTGCATCGTTGGAGGCTTGCAGCTCATTGATCTGTGTACGCAGCTCGGCCACGCGGTCCATGCTGCCCGCACCCCACCACAACTGGGCGTGCGTGATGGCCAGCAGGCAAAGCAAAACAACGGTGACGATGCGAGAAACCATGACAGAGATTTAAAAAAACCGGGGCGGTGTGGCCCCGGTTTTTGTTCAAGGCAGCAGCCTAAAGATTAACGCAGGTTATAGAACGCGTCACGGCCAGGGTACACAGCCACTTCGCCCAGGTCTTCCTCGATGCGCAGCAACTGGTTGTACTTGGCAATACGGTCCGAGCGGCTCATGGAGCCGGTCTTGATTTGACCCGCATTCAGGCCCACGGCAATGTCAGCAATGGTGCTGTCTTCGGTTTCACCCGAGCGGTGCGAGATCACGGCGGTGTAACCGGCGCGCTTGGCCATTTCGATGGCAGCAAACGTTTCGGTCAGGGTGCCGATCTGGTTGATCTTGATCAGAATGGAATTGGCAATGCGCTTGTCGATGCCTTCCTTCAGGATCTTGGTGTTGGTCACGAAAAGATCGTCACCCACCAATTGCACCTTGGCGCCCAGGCGCTCGGTCAGAATCTTCCAGCCATCCCAGTCGCCTTCGTGCATGCCGTCTTCGATCGAGATGATGGGGTACTTGTCGCACCAGCCAGCCAGCATGTCGGTCCACTGGGTGGCGTTCAAGGTCATATTGCCTTCGCCCTTCAGGACATACATGCCTTCTTCGTAGAACTCGGAGGCTGCGCAGTCCAGGCCCAGAGCAATCTGCTCGCCCGCCTTGTAGCCAGCGGCTTCAATGGCTTCGAGGATCAGCTGAATCGCCGCTTCGTGGTTTTCCACGGAAGGGGCGAAACCGCCTTCGTCGCCCACGGCGGTGGACATGCCACGGTCGTTGATAATCTTCTTGAGCGCGTGGAACACTTCAGCGCCCCAGCGCACGGCTTCGCGGAAGGTAGGCGCGCCGACGGGGATGATCATGAACTCTTGCAGGTCCAGCGAGTTGTTCGCGTGGGCGCCACCGTTGATCACGTTCATCATGGGTACGGGCAGTTGCACGCCGCCCATGCCGCCAAAGTAGCGGTACAGGGGCAGGCCGGCTTCTTCAGCAGCAGCGCGGGCCACGGCCATCGATACGGCCAACATGGCGTTGGCACCCAGGCGGCTCTTGTTCTCGGTGCCGTCCAGGTCAATCATGGTCTTGTCCAGGAACGCTTGCTCAGCAGCGTCCAGACCAATCACAGCTTGTGCGATTTCGCCGTTGATGTTGTCCACGGCCTTGAGCACGCCCTTACCCAGGTAGCGGCTCTTGTCGCCGTCACGCAGCTCAATGGCTTCGCGCGAGCCCGTCGATGCGCCCGATGGCACGGCCGCACGGCCCATCACGCCAGATTCCAGCAGTACGTCGCACTCCACAGTGGGGTTGCCGCGGCTGTCCAGGACTTCACGTCCAACGATGTCAACGATTGCACTCATGGTGTTTTCCTTGAAGGTTTTTTAAAACAGGGTGCCGCTCAGACGTTGCGTGGTGTTGTGCTTGTTGGGGGCAATGTCTGGCATGCGAAAAATCGGAGCCTTGCGCTTGCAGATCCAGCCAGATGTGAAAAAAGCACACCCCTGGCGGGAGCGTGCTTTGTCGCTGTCTAAGCTGGTGTAGCAGGCGCGGTGCGCATCTTACGCAAACTTCAGGCCGAAAAGTGGTTTTCCAGGAAACCGTGGCGTTTGGTCACGTCGTCCAACGCCACCAAAGTCTCCAGCAAAGCCTTCATGTGCTTGAGCGGCACGGCATTGGGGCCATCGCTCAAGGCGTTGCAGGGGTCGGGGTGGGTTTCCATGAAAAGGCCCGCCACGCCCACGGCGACTGCGGCGCGCGACAGCACAGGCACCATCTCGCGCATGCCACCGCTGCTGGTGCCATTGCCGCCGGGCAGCTGCACGCTGTGCGTGGCGTCAAACACCACAGGGGCACCGGTCTCGCGCATGATGGCCAGCGAGCGCATGTCGCTGACTAGGTTGTTGTAGCCAAAGCTGGCACCGCGCTCGCAGGCGGTGAACATGTCGGGGTCCTGGCCCACTTCGATGGCGGCGGCGCGGGCTTTGTCGATGACATTTTTCATGTCATGCGGCGCCAGGAACTGGCCCTTCTTGATATTGACCGGCTTGCCGCACTGGGCCACGGCGCGGATGAAATCCGTCTGGCGGCACAGGAAGGCGGGGGTTTGCAGCATGTCGACCACCGATGCCACGTGGGGAATTTCTTCCACGGTGTGCACGTCGGTCAGCACGGGCACGCCAATTTCTTTGCGTACCTTGGCCAGAATTTCCAGCCCCTTTTCCATGCCGGGGCCGCGAAAGCTGGCGCCCGAGGAGCGGTTGGCCTTGTCAAAGCTGCTCTTGAACAGGAAGTTGATGCCCAGCGCGGAAGTGATTTCCTTGAGCTGGCCGGCCACGTCCATCTGCAACTGTTCGGACTCGACCACGCAGGGGCCGGCAATCAAGAAAAAGCGCTGGTCCAGACCAATGTCAAAGCCGCAGAGTTTCATGGTGTTTCCTTTTTGCATGCCCAGCATGCTTCAAAAATGAAAGCTGCTAGCGCTGGTGTTTCAATGACTTCAGATGCATTTGATGTCCAAGTCTTTGGTTTGCAAGCGCTGGCAGCTCCTTTTTTTGCTATTTTCCAGTCTGTGGAAATTTAAGCCTTCTTGCCCGACTTCGCCTGGCCGTCCATGGCCGCCTTGATGAAGGCATTGAACAGTGGGTGGCCGTTCCAGGGGGTGGACTTGAACTCGGGGTGGAATTGCACGCCGATGTACCAGGGGTGGACGTCCTTGGGCAGTTCCACGATCTCGGTCAGCTGCTCGCGCTGCGTCAGCGCGGAGATCACCAGACCGGCTGCGCGCAGCTTGTCCAGATATTGCACATTGGCTTCGTAGCGGTGGCGGTGGCGCTCGGTCACCACGTCGCCGTAGATGCTGTGGGCCAGGGTGCCGGGCTGCACGTCGGACGACTGTGCGCCCAGGCGCATGGTGCCGCCCAGGTCGGAGTTCTCGTCACGGGTCTTGATCGTGCCGTCCTCGTCCTTCCACTCATTGATCAAGGCGATCACGGGGTTGGGTGTGTGGGGATCAAACTCGGTGGAGTTCGCGCCTTCCAGGCCAGCCATGTGGCGGGCGTACTCGATGGTCGCGACCTGCATGCCCAGGCAGATGCCCAGGTAAGGCACCTTGTTTTCACGGGCAAACTTGGCGGTCGAGATCTTGCCTTCCACACCGCGCGAGCCAAAGCCGCCGGGCACCAAAATAGCGTCGTACTTGGACAGCTGTTCCTTGGCGTTGGCGTCGGTGATGGTTTCCGAGTCGATGTGGGTGATCTTCACGCGGGTGTGGTTGCGCAAACCCGCGTGCTTGAGTGCTTCGTTGACCGACTTGTAGGCGTCGGACAGTTCCACGTACTTGCCGACCATGGCCACTTGCACTTCGCCCTGGGGGTGCTCGGTTTCGTAGACCAGATCATCCCAGCGCTTGAGGTTGGCAGGTGCGGTGTTCAGGCGCAGCTTGTCGCAGATCAGACCGTCCAGGCCTTGCTCGTGCAGCATGCGGGGCACCTTGTAGATGGTGTCCACGTCCCACATGGAGATCACGCCCCACTCTTGCACATTGGTGAACAGCGAAATCTTCTCGCGTTCTTCATCAGGCACAGCGTATTGCGCACGGCACAGCAGCGCATCCGGCTGGATACCGATTTCGCGCAGCTTTTGCACGGTGTGCTGGGTGGGCTTGGTCTTGAGCTCGCCCGCCGCTGCAATGTAGGGCAGGTAGCTCAGGTGCACGAAGGCCGCATTGTTCTGGCCCAGTTTCAAAGCCAATTGGCGGATAGCTTCGAGGAAGGGCAGCGATTCAATATCGCCGACGGTACCGCCCACTTCACAAATCGCCACGTCCACCGCGTCATCGGTGCCGATACCGGCGCCGCGCTTGACGTATTCCTGGATTTCGTTGGTGATGTGGGGGATGACCTGCACGGTCTTGCCCAGGTAGTCGCCGCGACGCTCCTTCTCCAGCACGGTCTGGTAGATACGACCGGTGGTGAAGTTGTTGGACTGCTTCATGCGCGTTTCAATGAAACGCTCATAGTGGCCCAGGTCCAAGTCGGTTTCGGCGCCGTCGTCCGTCACAAACACTTCGCCGTGCTGGAAGGGGGACATCGTGCCGGGGTCCACGTTGATGTACGGGTCCAGCTTGATGAGGGTGACTTTGAGGCCGCGCGACTCGAGCAGCGCAGCAAGGGAGGCTGAGGCGATTCCCTTGCCCAGGGAAGACACCACACCGCCTGTGACGAAGACGAATTTGGTCATGTCTTGTTCGTTTTTATGGTGGTGGGAGGGTAGGGACGGTTCATTGCTGAACTATCCCCCCCTAAGAACCGGACTTGCGACTTTCATCGCATCCGGCTCAAGCACAACTCACCAATCTTCAGGTAGTTGGAATCCATGATTGTAAGACCAGGACCTTACCCCCGAAGAATGCGAAGCCTTTGTGAGGCCGGCTTAACAACTGTCAGCCCAAGAGCGTGCAGCCGTGTGTGGCAGACCGGGTGCAAAAGCACACGGTTGGACATCGCATCTGACCCACCATCCACTTTGCGAACAATGTGGTGGTCGTGCCATCCGCTTTGAAAATCCAAAGGTTCTGTACAAAGTGCACAACGCCCATCCTGTTTAATGAACAGCATCGAAGTCTCGTACTGATACGCCATGTTTTTAGTCATGCGCTTCGTTCTTAACTTCTCGCCATACACCTCCCAGGCGGGGTCAAAGGGGTTGTATTCCCCTTTAATTTTTTCGTGTCGCACGATCTCTGTATCAGCAAGCTTCAACAGTTTCCATGTGCGCGAACCTTCTGTCGTTTTCACAGTTGCAGCGAACTCGTCTCGACCGTTGATGCGCTGCCAGTAACGGCTTTTGCACCACGGTCTAGATTTATTCGAATGGCGTCTTCTTGACCAGCGCACAAGACGCCAGTGAATCAGGTTGTCCATCCGATTGAAGGCTTCTTTCGCCACCACCGGTTGGTGGTACTGCGCCCAGCCTCGAAGGACTGGGTTCAGTTTGGCAATGAGATCCTCCTGCTTCACCGAAAGATGTGTCTTCACGATTGCCCTAACCTTGCGATAGAACGCTTGCACGTTCTTTTTACTTGGTTTGATGAGTAACTTCCCCTTGTACTTGCGGAAGTTCCATCCCAGGAAATCAAACCCTTCATCCATGTGCACGACTTTCGTCTTTTCCAGCGACAGTCGCAGTCCTCGTTGTGCAAGGAAGGCTTCTATCCACGGCCTGACTTCGTTGTGCAGCAACTCTTGCGAGTTGCCGGTCACCACAAAATCGTCGGCGTACCGGATCACATGAACTTTGAGTTCTTTGACCTTTGACTTTTTCAACTTCGCACCTAGGTGCAATTTCAGCTCAGTCTCTAGTCCGTTCAAACACATATTCGCCAAGGTTGGCGAGATGATGCCGCCTTGCGGCGTCCCTTCTTCAGTCGGCGATAAGCGACCCTGATGGATCACTCCGGCCTTCAGCCACTTGCGCAAGATTGTCTTGTTCATCGGAACATGACGCACCAGCCACTCGTGGTTGATATGGTCAAAACAGCCTTCAATATCTGCCTCCAGCACCCAAGGGGCTGCGCCCTTTTGGGCGGTTGAGACAAATATCTGCCCCATAGCATCTGCCGTTGAGCGGTGTTTCCTAAAGCCGTAGCTGTTCGGATCGCTCGTGGTTTCAGCTACAGGCTCTAGGCTCAGCAGGTGGAGTGCCTGCATTGCTCGGTCAAACATGGTTGGAATGCCCAAAGGGCGCTCTTTCCCGTTTGACTTGGGGATATAGACCCGCCGAAGCGGTTTGGCTTTATACCCCCGTTGCTGCTTTAACCGACCTATCGCCGCCCATTTCAGGGCAGGTGAATCCCAAAGCTGACGATCGACACCTGCCGTTCGCTTACCTTGGTTTTCAGTAACTCGTCTCACCGCCAATGCTCTGGCAGAAAACGAGTGGTTCAAAGACCTTTGCAAAGCTTTCACCCTGCGCCAGTCCTTCTCCTGCGTAGCCTTCGCTATACGTTGCTGCGTCGTTCGCACGAACCGCTCAACCAGATGCCAATCAATGGCATGCCAGTTTTGCGGCTCGCGTGAGGACGCAGAACCACTGGAGTCAATGGTCTTTCTCATGCTTTCCTCTTCGAGTTAACCCCTTCGGAAGACGCACGAGAGCCCCCAACGGGGATTCGTACATCCCCATTGGGTTCGATTAAACATAGACAGCCGTCTAACGACGGTTGCACCAAGTGGAAGTGGGCACGCTTTCGCGTCAGGGTACAGGCCCCTATGCCACCCATTACAGGCAGCCATTCGCTTTTTCCACCATCCCATACCCCCTCATCCAACAGGTCGCCTTACGGCTTCCCTGCCTATGCGCTTGCGCGCACAGGCGGACAGTGGGGCTTACCACGTTCCCTGATCTACCGATATGAATGGATTGCTCCATCAATACCTGTCCGTTTAGGGCTCATCTCTCCTGGGGCTACGCATATGACGACGAATTTCTACTTCACACAGAAATTGCCTGCAGCACACCTTTTGGTTATGGCTTATCAGCAGATTTAGCCATTCAATCTTTACCCAGGTTCAAACGATGATTCACTTTACGTTGCCCATGCGGAACTAGCCTAGCCTCGCAACCGCCTTTCTGCTGGCAGTCTTCTCTCCTCCTTCTTGCGAAGGTGGATTGCCGTTTCCGGGAGTTCATTGTCCGGTGAGCTTCAAACAGAGCCATTGCTGGCTTTGCATGTCACCGTAGGCTACTTGTGGTCGCACACAAGGTCATGGCGATCCATTGCTGGACGCATGACAAGGCAGATCAGAGCTTTGCGCTCTTCCGTCTCTCCACAACCCACTTGAAAATAAATTTCAGGCGTGTTTCATCCTTGCCACATTGCTATGGCAAAAATGGGCCAAAACGGCGCGCAAATCCCTGAAAGGGACGTGCTAATGCTTGCCTTCCCCTTGTGAGGAAAGGCGTACAGCCGAATTGAGCCATTCGGCTGCAGATTGAAATTGCTACTTATTAGATAGCAATGGGACTTACACCAAAAAGGCTTATCGTCCGTTTTAAAAGGTGGTTCTAGACCACAAAGCGCGACACGTGTCGCACGTAAAGCGAGATTATAGGTGCCAGCCAGCAATCGCCGCTTGCCCGACGGGGCAATTGACCTTGCTGCTCTGCTACATTCGCGCCATGCAAGAACTCGTTGGCAAACACATTGTTTTGGGCCTCTCAGGGGGCGTTGCTTGTTACAAGACGGCACATTTATGCCGTCTGCTGACCAAGGCAGGGGCCACCGTGCAGGTGGTGATGACCGAGGCCGCCGAGCAGTTCATCACCCCGGTGACCATGCAGGCGCTGTCGGGCCGCACGGTCTATACCTCGCAGTGGGATGCCCGCGAGGGCAACAACATGCCCCACATTAACTTAAGCCGTGAGGCCGATGCCATCGTTATCGCGCCGTGCAGTGCCGACTTTGTGGGCAAGCTGGCCCAGGGGCGGGCCGATGAGTTGCTCAGCCTGCTGTGCATTGCGCGCCCCATCGAGCGGGTGCCGCTGCTGCTGGCCCCGGCCATGAACCGAGAGATGTGGGCCCACCCCGCCACGCAACGCAACTTTGCCCAAGCTGCCGCGGACGGCGCGCAGGTGCTGGGCGTGGGCGTGGGCGACCAGGCCTGCGGCGAAACCGGCGATGGCCGCATGCTGGAGCCCGAAGAACTGATCGAAGACATTGCCGCCTTTTTTGCCCCCAAGGTGCTGGCCGGGCACCAGTTGCTCATCACCGCTGGCCCTACGTTTGAGGCGATTGATCCGGTGCGCGGCATCACCAATCTGTCCAGCGGCAAGATGGGTTTTGCGATTGCCGCTGCGGCGAAGGCGGCGGGGGCTGAGGTCACGCTGGTCGCTGGGCCAGTGCATTTGCCCACGCCCCGGGGCGTGCAGCGCATCAATGTGCAGTCGGCCCGGCAGATGCTGGATGCCGTGCAAAGCCACGTCGCTCAAGCAAGTATTTTTATAGCGACTGCCGCAGTTGCAGACTGGCGTCCGGCCAGTTTTAACGATCAAAAAATCAAAAAGGATGGCTCAGGCGAAGTGCCTGCGCTGGCCTTTGTGGAGAACCCCGACATCCTCGCCACCGTGGCCCAGTCCGAGCGCGCACAGCGTGGCGATCTTTACTGCGTGGGGTTTGCGGCAGAAAGCCATGATTTGCTGGCGCACGCCACCGCCAAACGTGCGCGCAAGGGCGTGCCGCTGCTGGTGGGCAATATCGGCCCGGCCACCTTCGGGCAAGACGACAACGCCTTGCTGCTTGTGGACGCCCACGGCCACCGTGAGCTGCCACGTGCCAGCAAGGCTGCACTGGGCGTGCAACTGGTGCAGGAGCTGGCGCGGCGCTTACCTGCGTTGCAGGCAAAGACTTAAGCTGCAGACAGCATGTTTTACCGAACCACCTGAGGTTGTTTATGGCGTTGCTCCCTGCTGCTCCCTCGCGCAAGCTCAAGCTTTTTGCTGTCGCTCGGCCCAATTATTCGGACTACAACGGCCCTCCCGATGGTGACTATGTGCGCTATGTGGAAGGGCTGGTGGCATGGTCTGAACAGGAGCAAGAACGCCAGCGTCTCAAGGCCTTAGGGGCTAAAGGCCATGTTCCAGCCTCTGCGCCACCAGACAGCGAATGGGGGCATGCGCCATCAAAATCTGCTGCGGCAGCTTCTGTGACTGTGAATGCCTATGCCCAGCCCGGGGGCGTAGAGACAGCGGTTGACCGTCTTAAACGCAAGGCGCAAGCGCAAGCCGTGAAGTTGCCGCAGCAAGCAAACAGGGCCACTAAAACTCAGACAACGGCGGCAGGAACTACCCAAAAGCCGCAGAAAAAAGCCGTCGCACCGTCAAGTTGGGTGTTGTTTATTGGAGCGCTGATGGCAGTGGCAATTTTTGCTTCTGATTGGCTGCCCATCGCTATCGTTGCTTTTGCGGCGATCAACTTGGTTCGTGCAGTGCGCAAGGCTTCTCGCGCTGGCAGGTCTTAATTCGTTGTTTTGCGCATTACCATCGCATCCCATGCAAGTAGATATCAAGATTTTGGACGCGCGTCTGCGCGAGAACATGCCCGCCTATGCCACACCTGGCAGCGCAGGTTTGGATTTGCGCGCCTGCATTGACGCGCCTGTGACGCTGGAGCCCGGCCAGTGGCAGTTGATTCCCACCGGCATGGCCATGTATTTGAAAGACCCGGGTTACGCCGCGATGATCCTGCCGCGTTCGGGGCTGGGCCACAAGCACGGCATCGTGCTGGGCAATCTGGTGGGGCTGATTGATTCGGACTACCAGGGTCAGCTGATGGTCAGCGCCTGGAACCGATCGCCCACAGCTTTCACCTTGCAGCCTATGGACCGCCTGGCCCAGCTGGTGGTCGTGCCCGTGGTGCAGCCTACTTTTAACGTGGTGGACGAGTTTGAAGCGGTGTCTGAGCGCGGTGAGGGCGGCTACGGCTCGACCGGCAAGCAATAAGCGCTTTGCGATGTGGGGTGGCTGAAGCTGCCCCAGTCTCAACTCCAGCCTGCCTCCTTGTAAGGATGCAGGCTTTTATTTTGATAGCTGTTAGCGCTGGTATTCCAAAGCTTTCCGATGCTTTGTGTGTGGAAATGCTTGCAGATCAAGCGCTATCAGCTCTTGTTTTTGAATGCAGTGTGGCGCTGCGCAGCCCTATTGCAGCGCCGCAGGCAGGCACAGCCGCATGCGCAGGCCGCCCAGGGGGGAGGCATCGGCGGCCACGGTGCCACCGTAGGTGTGGGCCAGCTCACGCACAATGTCCAGCCCCAAACCCGCGCCGGGGCGCTGCTCGTCCAGCCGCTGGCCACGCTCAAAAATTTGCTGGCGCTGGGCCGCCGGAATGCCGGGGCCGTCATCATCCACCGTAAAGCACAGCAGCGCGCCTTCGCGCGTGACCTGCAGCCGCACATGGTGGCGCGCCCATTTGCCTGCGTTGTCCAGTAAATTGCCCAGCATCTCGAACAGGTCTTGCGCTTCGCCGCGAAAAGCCAGGGTATCGGCACTGCCGATTTGTTCAAATTGCACATCGCGTGCCGCATGCAGCCGTTGCATGGTGCGCAGCAGCGCTTGCACGGGGGCTTGCACCGGCGTGCGCAGGCCGGTGGCGCGCACAGCGGCTGCGGCGCGTGCGCGGGCCAAGTGGTAGTCCACCTGGCGCTGGGCGGTGGCGACTTGCTCTTGCACCAGTTGTGCCAGCGGGCTGTTTTCCTGCGCAGCCGCATTGCCCAGAATGCTCAGCGGCGTATGCACGGCGTGGGCCAGATTGCCCGCTTGGGTGCGCGCGCGCTGCACGATGTCGGCATTGGCGCTGAGCACGTGGTTGAACTCGTTGATCAGCGGCTGTAGCTCGTTGGGGAAATCGCCCTGCAGCTGGGTGGATTGGCCGGTGCGCACGGCGCTCAGGCGCTGGCGCAGCCTATCGAGCGGGCGCAAGGCCAGTTGCAGCTGTACGGCCACGGCCAGCGCCAAGCCCGCCGCCAAGGCGCCCAGTGCGGTCAGCAGCATGGTGGTAAAGCGCTGTACCGGTTCTGCAACCAGTGCCTGATCGGCCGCGACTGTCAGGCGCAGCAGCGGGGCGTTGGCGTCGGGCAGCTGCAAGGGGCGGCTGACGGCCAGCAGTTCGTGGCCTTGGGCGTCTTGCAAGGACACCACGGCGTAGCCCTGCGGTGTGGTGCCGGGGAACGCCGTGTCTGCGGGCAAAGGCAGTTGCTGGTCCCACAGCGAGCGTGAGCGCACCACACCCGCATCGGCCGCACCGGTGGGGGGTAAAACATCGACTTGCCAGTACAGGCCCGAGAGCGGCGTGGAAAAGCGGGTGTCGCCTGCCAGGGGAAGAACTTCCACGCTGCTGTCAGCACTCCAATTGACGGAAGCGCTGAGCTGGTTGAGCTGGCGCACCAGCTGGTCTTGCAGCTGCTGGCTGACGTGCTCGTGAAATAAACCTCGCAAGCCCCAGCCGGCTACAGCAATGGCCAGGGCAATCCAGATCAAGGTGCCCAGCAGCAGGCGCATGCGCAAAGAACCATGGCGCAGTGAGAGCGATGCGGGCAGCTTCATGGTGCAGGGTCAGCGGCGTGCAGGCGATAGCCCAGACCGCGCACGGTTTCAATGCTGCCGGGCGGCAATTTTTTGCGCAGGCGGCCCACAAAAACTTCGATGGTGTTGGAGTCGCGCTCGCTGTCGTGGGGATAGAGGTGCTCGGAGAGTTCGGTGCGTGACAGCACCTCGCCCATGCGTTGCATCAGCAGCGAGAGAATTTTGAATTCATGGCTGGTCAGAATCAGCGGCTGGCCATCGACGGAAACTGTGGCTTGCCGCGTATCGAGGCGAATGCTGCCGCACTGCCATTCGGCGCTGCTGTGGGGTGACAGACGCCGCAGCAAAGCGCGCAGCCGCGCCAGCAACTCCTCCATGTGAAAAGGTTTGGAGAGGTAGTCATCCGCACCAGCATCCATGCCCGTGACTTTTTCGTGCCAGGCGCTGCGCGCAGTGAGGATGAGCACCGGCATCTGCCGCCCCTGTGCACGCCAGTGGCGCAGCACACTGAGGCCATCGACCACGGGCAGCCCCAGGTCCAGCACCACGGCATCAAAGTTTTCTTCTTCACCCAGATACTGCGCGGTGGCGCCATCGGCGGCCGTCTCTACGGTGTGCCCTGCCGTCGTGATGGCGTGCGCCAGTTGAGCCAGGAGTGTGGGTTCGTCTTCAACCACCAAAATGCGCATCAGTCTTGCCTCTTGCGCCGTACGCTGAGCACGCGCCCATCCACGGCATCGACTTTGAGTTTGGTGATTTGGCCGTTGGTTTGCAACAGGCGCATTTCGTAAATGAAGCGGCCCTCGTCGTGTTCAAACTCTACTTTCAAGACCTGGCCCTGGAACTGGCGCTCGACCTGGTCTAGTACCGTGCGCAGCGGCAGCACCTTGCCGGCTTGCAGGGCTTGGCGTGCGAGTTCGTGGTCGCTTTCATTGGAATGGGCCTGTGGCCAGCCTTGCAAAGCGCCGGTCCACAAAGCCGTGCCCAGCGCCAGGCTGCCCAGCAGGGCCAGCAGATGGCTGCGTCGCAGTGAAGAGGTGTAAAGCATGAAGGGAGGGGGAGTTTTTTGCAGTGCAAACGCTTGGGTTATAGCGGGTGGCGGATGAACGGCAGATGAATCGCCGCTTCAGATTGTGTTCACGGTGGGTTTTGAAAAATAACCACCAGCCAGCGCTTTGCTGGGCATTGTTCACACAACCGGAGGTTTTCACCATGCACGCACATCAGATTTTGTCGTTGTCTACTGCACGCCGTTGGGCCGCAGCCAGCTTGTTGGCCGGGCTTTCGATGGGCGCCATCGCGCAGAGCGCGCCCGTTGCCCCCGCTGCCCCCGCAGCCGCCACTGCTGCGGCCGCAGCAACCGCCCCCCAAGCCGCTTCAAAGGTGCAGCAGCCCTCGCTCAATATTCGCCAAATCTATGACCGTTTGGATGCGGCGGGCTACCGCGAGCTGCAAGAGATCGAGTGGTCAGATGGCCGTTATGAAGTCAAAGGCATGAACGCCCAGGGCGAGCGCGTGAAGCTGGAGGTGGATGGCAACACCGGCGAAGTGCTGCGCAGCCGCACCAAACGCTGATAGCTTGCCGGGCTGGGCCATGGCAGGCCACTCGCCCGGCGCAGGTAGATCTCAAAAACAGTAAAAAAAGATTGGGGGGTGTATGCGAGTACCCGTTGCGTTCGGAGCTTGGTTGCTGCTGTTGACGGCTGCATGGCTAACCGCTGCCTTGCCTTGGGAGGCGCTTGGCAGCGCACAAGGCGCTGCGCTGTGGTGGCAACTGCGCCAGCATGCGCTGTACCTGAGTGGCGTGTGGAGCATTGGCATGATGTCGCTGGTCATGCTGCTGTCGCTGCGCCAGCGCTGGATGGAGTGGCCGCTGGGCGGCATGGATCAGGTGTACCGCCTGCACAAATGGGCAGGCATTGCTGCCGCCGTGGCAGCCGTGCTGCACTGGGCGGCCGATGAGTCGAGCGATTTCATCAAAGACATCTGGGGCAAAGCCGGTCGCCCTGCGCGCGAAGTTGTGTGGAGCTGGGCCGTAGATTGGCGGGGCAGCGCCAAAGACGTGGGTGAATTTGCGTTTTATGCGCTGCTGGTGATGGTGGTGCTGACGCTGTGGCAGCGCTTGCTGCCGTACCGGCCCTGGCGCTACATCCACCGCGTAATGCCGGTGCTGTACCTGTTGCTGGCGTTTCACACGCTGGCGCTGTTGCCGCTGACTTTCTGGCAAGCGCCGATAGGCCTGCTCATGGCAGCACTGCTGGTGCTGGGCAGTGGCGCTGCACTGTGGTCACTGGCAGGGCGCATTGGCCGGGGCCGCAACAGTTATGCCGCCCAGGTGCAGGCCGTGCAGCTGCTGGGCGCAGATGCGGGCACCGACCCTGTGGAAGTGGTGTGCGCCATGCCCACCCGCTGGAAGGGGCATCAGCCCGGGCAGTTTGTGTTTGCCAGTTTTGAAGGGCTGGAAGGGCCACACCCCTTCACCATTGCCAGCGCCCCCGATGGCTATGCGCGTACGGACGATGGCCGGCAGCTGCTGCGCCTGGTGATCAAGCCGCTGGGCGACTACACCCAGACCTTGCATGCCCGCCTGCAGCCAGGGCAGACCGTGCGCATTGAAGGCCCCTATGGCCACTTTGATGGCCAAGGTGCAGCCCGCCGGGTGCAGGTCTGGATTGCCGGTGGGGTCGGCATCACCCCGTTCTTGGCCCTGTTGCAAGCGCGCCAACCGGGTGCGGCCAACGCGGCGGATCTGCAACCCGCGCACATGCATTACTGCACGCGCGATGCCGAGCGTGATGTGCTGCTGCCGCAGTTGCGGGCTTTGTGCGCCCAGGCCCAGCCCCGCGTGACGCTGCAGGTGCACGATGCTGCCCAGGGCGACTATCTGACGCCCGAGCATTTGGCGCAGTACGGCGCACGGCTGGATATCTGGCTGTGTGGCCCCGCTGGTTTGGGCAAGGCCATGCGCCAAGCTGCCCGCCAACGCTGGGGCTGGCGCATGCACCAAGAAGCGTTCCAGATGCGCTGATCCATAAGAAAAGCCTGCTTGCGCCATGCAAGCAGGCTTTCTTTTTAGGAGCTGTTGGCGCTGGTATTGCCTGGCTTTCCAATCGATAAGCGTTGGAAAACAAGTTAATCCAAGCGCAAGCAGCTATCTTTTTTTAGTGAATGGTGGTGTTGCCGGGGGCGGGGGGCGGGGCGATGCGGAAAAAGCCCGTACCCGCACTGCCGCGGCCAATTTCTTCTTCCGTGGCTTCGCGCACGGCTTCCACCTTGATCTCAATGCGCAGGGCAATACCAGCCAAGGGGTGGTTGCCGTCCAGCACCACGTGCTCGGGGTAAATATCGGTCACGGTGTACAGCGCGTCTTTGGGTGCGGCGGCATTGCAGCCTGGCGGCAAAGCACTGCCTTCAAAAGTCATGCCTTCTTCCAGCTCTTTGGGGAACAGGGTGCGCTGCTCCAAGAAGATCAGTGTGTCCACATAGTCGCCAAACGCATCTTCAGGCTCCAGATGCAGTTGCAGCGTGTCGCCCACCGTGTGGCCTTGCAGCGCTTCTTCAATGCGCTTGAGCAAGTCGTCACCGCCGACGAGAAACTCCACGGGTGCGTCCAGCACATCCAGCTCATCGCCCAAAGTGTCTTTGAGGGTCCAGGTCAGTGCGACCACGCATTGGGGGGTGATTTCCATATCCATACCTTTTGATGTGGGGCCAGCCAGCAGTGGCGCTGGTTGCCAAAGAGCGAGAAATTGTACCGGGGCAGCCTTGGCGTGCCGGGGCGCAGGGGTACGCCATTCGGCCCGGCGTACACACAGGCATTGCGGCGGCGCAAATCGCAGCCAGCGGCTTTCAGAGGAAAATACCTGCCATCGTGCACGGGGACGGACTGTCCCAGCGGCTGCATCTCCCCCTCTAACCAAATAACACGCATATGGACACCAAAGCCCCTTTGACGCTGCTGGGCGGCATTTCGCCCGAGAAATTCATGCGCACGTACTGGCACAAAAAGCCTTTGCTGATTCGCCAGGCCATCCCCGGCTTCAAGCCCATCTTGAACCGTGCGCAACTGCTGGCTTTGGCGGGCGAAGAGGGCGTGGAGGCGCGTTTGATCGAGCAACTGGGTGGTGGCGAATGGAAGCTCTCACACGGGCCTTTCCCGCGTCGCAAGCTGCCTGCGCTGACCAAGCCGGGCTGGACAGCCTTGGTGCAAGGCGTGGATCTGCACAATGAAGACGCCCATGCACTGCTGCAGCAGTTTCGCTTTGTGCCCGATGCGCGCATGGACGATCTGATGATCAGCTTTGCCACCGACCAAGGCGGCGTCGGCCCGCACTTTGACAACTACGACGTGTTCTTGCTGCAAGCCCACGGCAAGCGCCGCTGGCGCATTGGTCGCCAAAAAGACTTCACGCTGCAAGAAGGCGTGCCGCTCAAAATCTTGACCCACTTCGAGCCCGAAGAAGAGTTTGTGCTGGAGCCCGGTGACATGCTCTACCTGCCCCCAAAGTGGGCGCACGACGGTATCGCCGAAGGCGAGTGCATGACGTACTCCATCGGCTTTCGCTCGCCCAAGCAAGACGAGATGGCGCGTGAAATCTTCCTGCGCATGTCCGATGCGCCCGATGAGTGCCCCAAAGACGTGGTCTACAAGGACCCCAAGCAAGCCGCCGTAGAAAACCCGGGCCTGATTCCGGCAGATATGTACGAGTTTGCCCGCGAGGCCTTGAAGAAGGCGTTGGCCGAACCCCTGGCGCTGGAGCGCGCCTTGGGGGAGTACATGACCGACCCCAAGCCCAATGTCTGGTTTGAGCCTGCCGAGGGCTTTGCCATGATTGAAGGTGTGCGCCTGAACCGCCGCACCCGCATGATGTATGACGCCAAGCACATTTTTATCAACGGCGAGAGCTATCTGGCGGGCGGCAAAGACGCCAAGCTGATGCAGAAACTGGCCGATACCCGCGCTTTGAGCGAGCGCGAGGTGCAGCAGTTCAGCGACGATGCGCTTGAGCTGCTTTCGGAGTGGGTGGATGCGGGGTGGGCCGATAGCGTGAATGCTTGAAATACACAAAGTTACAAATTGCTGTTACTCGCCTTGTAAACCAAACATGTAACGCGGGCGTTGATGAGGGAAAGCTAGCGTGCATACGATGTCCATTTCGGGCACAGCGCTGGCGGCAGATTGGCCGTGCATGGGTACGGCGCTGCACCCTTTCTCAACCCTTAGAGGTATAGATATGAAGAACGCTTTCATCTTGGCAACCGTTATCGCTTCTGCTGCTCTGGTCGCTTGCGGCAAGAAGGAAGAAGCTCCTGTGGCACCTGCAGCTCCTGCTGTGGAAGCACCCGCTCCTGAAGCTGCAGCTCCTGCTGTGGAAGCACCTGTAGCCGCTCCTGAAGCTGCTGCTCCTGCGGCTGAAGCCGTTGCTCCTGCTGCTGAGCAAGCTGTTGACGCCGCCAAGGCTGAAGCTGACAAGGCTGCTGAAGCTGCCAAGTCTGCTATCGAATCCGCTAAGTAATTCAGCGTTGCTCCTGCTTCGGCCGGAGTAAGCCAAGAAAAACCCGCTGTGTGCATGCGCAGAGCGGGTTTTTCTTTTTGTCTTTTGATCTGTCGGTGTGTGTTGTTGCTGCTGGCATGTAAGCGCAGCCACGTATGCAATGAGGCTGTTGCTGCCGCTGCAGCTGTGCATAAAAAAACCGCTTGCATGCGGCAAGCGGTTTTTGGAGCGGTGGCGCTGAAGCCTGTAATTACTTCAGATCGTCTGCGATCACACGCACGATGCGCTGTGCAGCTTGTTTTTCGGGCTGTCCCTTGGAGTCCAGTACTGTCACCTGGGTTTGCTCGCCTTCGCTGCGCACCGCAATTTGGTACTGACCTGGCTTGTTTTCGGGCTTGGAGCTGAACCAGCCGCTGAACCAGCCCTTTTTCTTTTCTTGCGTATCTGGGTTGGGTGCTACGTAACGTACGTAGTACACGCCCTTGGAGCGGTCACGGTCTTCCACGGTAAAGCCCGTGCGATCCAAGGCCACACCCACACGGCGCCATGCACGGTCAAAAGGCTCAGCCAGTTGCACGGTGGGTTGACCGTTGATGGTGCTGACTTTGGCCGAAGGTGCAGCTTGCACCGTGGTTGCCTTGTCGGCAGCGACCAAAGCGCGCGATTGCTCTTCGGTGGTGCCCAGCTTGATCATCAGGCGGCGCAGGAATTCGGTTTCCAGCTCTGGATCCGAAGGGCGAGGCTGCCAGATGGTGGAGTCCTTGTTGCTGTTGCTGTAGACCTCTTCCATGCCACGGTGGGTGATGTAGATCTCGGTCTTGCCGTCCGCACGGCGCTCCAGGCGCGTGCGGAAGCGGTCACGCTCGCTAGTGGAGTACAGCGAGTCAAACACCTTGCCCAGCGTGGAGCGAATGATGTCTTGCGGCAACTTGGCGCGGTTTTCGGCCCATTCGGTTTCGATGATGCCCAGATCGGCTTTTTCCTGCGACAGGTTAAAGCCGTGGTCCAGCCAGAACTCGCGGGTAGGTTCCCACAGCTGGTCGACAGGGCGGCTTACCACCAGCCAGCGCTTGTCGCCATCGCGCTTGATTTCGACATCCCCCACTTGCAGGGGCGCTGCGCGCTCCACCGTGGGCACCTGGGCTTGGCCTGCTTGCAAAGCCACCGCAGAGACGGAGCGGTCAGGCGCTGCGCTGTAGCGGGTGTCTTTGGTCAGCTGTGTCAGGTCTGGAGGGACTTCCAGCGTGCTGGCCTTCTTGGCGCTCTTGTAGTCGATCTTGCTCTCTTCGATGACGGAGCATGCAGACAGTGCGACGGCCAAGCCGATCAGGCTTAAGCGGGCGGTAGTTTGGGTCACTTTCACGCGGAAATTCCTCGGGTGATGCAAAGACGGTTAAAGCAATGCGAATTAAATCAAACCTGCATTGCGCAGCGCGGTTTCTACCACAGGCTGGTACGCGGCCGACAACTCGGTCATGGGCAGGCGCAGCGTGCCGCCACAGTGGCCCATGCGTGCCACGGCCCATTTGACGGGGATGGGGTTGGCTTCGATGAACAAGTGCTTGTGCAAAGGCATGAGCTTGAACTGGATTTCCATGGCGCGCTGGATGTTGCCAGCCAGCGCTGCGGCGCACAGCTCGCTCATCAGGCGCGGAGCGACGTTGGCCGTCACCGAGACGTTACCGTGGCCGCCGCACAGCATCAGGGCTACGGCGGTGGGGTCGTCACCGGAGTACACGCCAAAGCCCTGGGGCACATCGCGGATCAGCCACTGGGCGCGTTCGATGTTGCCGGTGGCTTCCTTGATGCCGAAGATGGAGTCGATTTGCGCCAGGCGCAGCACGGTGTCGTGCTGCATATCGGCCACGGAGCGGCCGGGCACGTTGTAGAGCATCATGGGCAGGTCGCCCACGGCTTCTGCAATGGCCTTGAAGTGCTGGTACTGGCCTTCTTGCGTAGGCTTGTTGTAGTAGGGCACCACTTGCAGCTGGCTGTCGGCACCCACACTCTTGGCAAATTTGGCCAGCTCAATCGCTTCATGCGTGCTGTTGGCACCGCAGCCAGCCATCACGGGCACGCGGCCTGCGGCTTGCTCCACGGACACGCGAATGATTTCGCAATGTTCCTCCACGTTCACGGTAGGGGATTCACCCGTGGTGCCCACGACGCCAATGCAGTTGGTGCCTTCGGCAACATGCCAGTCAATCAATTTGCGCAGGCTGGGGTAGTCGACGCTACCGTCCTCGTGCATAGGGGTGACAAGGGCGACGATGCTGCCTTTCAAGGCGACTGTAGATGTGGTCATGACCGCAAGAGAAAACGGAAAAAGGGCATTCTAACGACTGCGCAAACGGACATCGCAAGCAATGTATGCGCGTTGACCCTAGGCAACATGCGCGGGTCACGCTAGTCCAAGCAGATGCTTTGAAAAAAGTAGCTGTTAGCGCAAGTTATACAGCGTTTTTGAGGATGAATCTATCGCAAAAGTTGATTCTTACTGCGCTGGCAGCTCCTGTTTTAGATGTGCGCTGGCAAGGGCGACGCCATCAGCGGTAAAGGAGGCGGTGTAGCATGCCTAGCATTGATCGCCACCATGCGTTGCACCACGCGCTCGGGTGCTGTGCGAAGCCCGTGTTCGTAAGCCACGATGTGCCAGCCTGCGCACACTTGCAGCAATTCGCCGGGGGCAAGCAAGAAATCGGGGCGCGAGGGTCTGCCGTAGGCTTCGTTGCCTTGGGCAAACGTTTCATAAAGCAGTGCGCCACCTTCGCGCACGCTGGCCAGCAACTGCGGCCACAGGGGGCGCCACAGGTAGTTGGTGACCACCACCGCATCAAACTGCTGGCCCGGCAGCGGCCATGCTGCATTTTCGATATCGGCTTGCACCGCCTGGATGCTTGCGGGTAGCTGGGCCAGTGCGTCAGGGTTGCGGTCAATCCCTGTCACGCGATGGCCTAAACCTTGCAGATAGGCCGCATGCCTGCCAGTGCCGCAAGCCACGTCCAAAACGTGGGCCTGTGAAGGCAGCAAGTGGGCAAAGCGTTGAATCCATTCAGAGGGCGCAGCCACGCTGGCTGTGGCAGGGGGCGAAGGGGGCAAAGAACTCGGCATAGTGCTGCCAACTATAGGCCAGCGCCGCACAAGGCCTGGGCAAACCACGGCTGCAGTAGCAGCATCCGTCCAGGGCCAGGGTAAGGCGGCTTCACGTGGGAGCGCGTGGCTCAGCTCAAAAGCAGGCCCACACCTGGTCGGCCAGCGTGAGCATGAATTCCGGGCGTGTGTACAGTGCAAACACCGCCAGCAAGGCAGCCAGCACGACGGCCCAAATTAGCGCCCGCAGCCACGTGGGCAGCGGTGCAGCGTGGGGAGGGGTGTGGGGTGCGGGCGTCATGCCAGTCATATTAAGCGGCGACGGCGGTTTTGCGCTGCAGGGGGGCTTCACGCACAGGCAGATTGACCAGTGCGGCAAACACGCCCAGGGCAATCGACAAGTACCACACCATGTGGTAGTTGCCATTCACGTCGTACAGGTAGCCGCCCAGCCACACCCCCATAAAACTGCCGATCTGGTGGCTGAAGAAGACAAAGCCGCCCAGCATGGATAGGTGCTGCACCCCAAAAATCTGGGCAATGGTGGCATTGGTCAGCGGCACGGTCGACAACCACAGAAAGCCCATGGCCGCAGTAAAGAGGTAGACCGACCAAGGCGTCAGCGGCAGCAGCAAGAACAGGATGGTGACCACGGAGCGCATGCCGTAAATGCCCGACAGCACATAGCGCTTGTGCATGGGGTATTTTTGGCCCAGATGGCCCGCCAGGTAAGTGCCAAAAATATTGAACAGCCCCACCAGCGCCAGGCCAATGCTGGCCACGTGCGGTGGCAGGCCAAAGTCTTTCAGGTAGCTGGGCATGTGCACGCCGATGAACATCACCTGAAAGCCGCAGACAAAGTAACCGCAGAGCAGCAGCACAAAGCTGGGGTTGGTCCATGCTTCTTTGAGTGCTTGGCCCACGGTTTGCTCACGCTGTGGCGCAGCGCCCGCGCCAAAGCCGGGCTCGCGCAGGCCAAAGGCCAGCACGGCAATGATGAGGACCATCGCCGCCAAAATCAGCAAGGCATTGCTCCAGCCAAACTGTGCAATCAGCGTGCCTTCGACGGGCACCATGAAAAATTGGCCAAACGAGCCCGCCGCTGCCGTTACCCCCATGGCCCAGCTGCGGCGCTGGGGCGGAATCTGGCGCCCTAGCACGCCGTAGATCACGGCATAGGTGGTACCGGCCTGCGCCGCGCCAATCACCACGCCGGTGGTCAAGGCAAACAACAAGGTATTGGGCGACAAGGCCATGCCCACCAGCCCCAGTGCATACAGCACCGCGCCACACAGCAGCACCTTGAAGGCGCCGATGCGGTCGGCAATCATGCCGACAAAAATGCCAAACACTCCCCACGACAGGTTCTGGATGGCAATTGCCAGCGAAAAGCTCTCGCGCGTCCAGCCCATGTCTTGCGTGATGGGCAGCAGCCACAGGCCAAAGCCGTGGCGTATGCCCATGGCCAGTGTGACGACCATGCCCCCGCACAGCAGGACTTGCAGCATGGGCAAACGCTGCGTGGATGACGGTGGTGTGTTGTATTGCATATGCCGCAATGTAGCGAAACACGCTGCGCAAAGCTGCAACATACGGGATACGGATTGCGCAAAGCAGCCATCGAATGGCACGATGGTTGTTTTGCGCAAGCCGGAGTTCCCGATTGGTTACTGTGAATTTATCCAGCACCGAGCTGTGGCCGGAACTACAATCCGCCCCCATGGCAGCTAAACCCTCTACTTCTGCATCCGCTTATTCGGAAGGCTCAATCCGCGTCCTCAAGGGCTTGGAGCCCGTCAAGCAGCGCCCCGGCATGTACACCCGTACCGACAACCCCTTGCACATCCTGCAAGAGGTGATCGACAACGCGGCCGACGAAGCCCTGGCCGGATACGGCAAAAAAATCAAAGTCACGTTGCACGCCGACGGCTCGGTCAGTGTCGAAGACGATGGCCGTGGCATTCCCTTCGGCCTGCACCCGGAAGAAGGGGCGCCGGTGGTGGAATTGGTCTTCACCCGCCTGCACGCGGGCGGCAAGTTTGACAAAGGCAATGGCGGTGCGTACAGCTTCTCGGGCGGTCTGCACGGCGTGGGCGTGTCGGTGACGAATGCGCTGTCCACACGCTTGGAAGTCACGGTGTTCCGTGATGGCCAAGTCGCCAGCTTGACCTTCTCGGGCGGTGATGTGGTGGAGCCCCTCATCACCCGCCCCATCGCCAGCGGCGACCGCAAGCAAGGCACCACGGTGCGCGTGTGGCCCGACGCTAAATACTTTGACAGCGCCAACCTGCCCATGGGCGAGCTGGTGCACCTGCTGCGCTCCAAGGCCGTGCTCATGCCCGGCGTCAGCGTCACGCTGACCAACGAGAAAAACAAAGACGTTCAGCAGTGGCAATACAAGGGCGGCCTCAAAGACTATCTGGAGCAATCCCTCACCGCCGACGCCGTCATCCCGCTGCTCGAAGGCGAAGGCTATGCCGACAAGCACAGCGAAGCTTTTAGTGAAGGCGAGGGTGCCGCGTGGTGCCTGGCCTTTACCGAGCTGGGCGCGCCCATGCGCGAGAGCTATGTCAACCTGATTCCCACCACCGCCGGCGGCACGCACGAAAGCGGCCTGCGCGATGGTCTGTTCCAGGCCGTCAAAAGTTTTATCGAGTTGCATGCGCTGCTGCCCAAGGGCGTCAAGCTCATGCCCGACGACGTGTTCGCGCGTGCCAGCTTTGTGCTGAGCGCTAAGGTGCTCGATCCGCAATTCCAGGGCCAGGTCAAAGAAAAGCTCAACAGCCGCGATGCCGTGCGTCTGGTCTCGGGCTTTGTGAAGCCCGCCATGGAACTGTGGCTCAACGCCCATGTGGAGCACGGCAAAAAGCTGGCCGAGTTGGCCATCAAGGCCGCGCAAACCCGCCAAAAAGCGGGCCAGAAGGTGGAAAAGCGCAAGGGAAGCGGCGTGGCCGTGCTGCCGGGCAAGCTCACCGATTGCGAAAGCCGCGACATTGCCGACAACGAGG
This sequence comes from Comamonas jiangduensis, assembly GCF_030162955.1. Taxonomy (NCBI): domain Bacteria; kingdom Pseudomonadati; phylum Pseudomonadota; class Betaproteobacteria; order Burkholderiales; family Comamonadaceae; genus Comamonas; species Comamonas jiangduensis. The sequence goes on along the minus strand of NZ_JARXOV010000009.1, from coordinate 83,052 downwards.
TGTTTCTGGTGGAGGGCGACTCCGCCGGTGGCTCCGCCAAAATGGGCCGCAACAAAGAGACGCAAGCCGTGCTGCCGCTGCGCGGCAAGGTGCTCAACACCTGGGAAGTGGACCGTGACCGCCTGTTTGCCAACAACGAGGTGCACGACATTTCGGTAGCGATTGGTGTCGATCCCCATGGCCCCCACGACGAGCCCGACCTCTCCGGCCTGCGCTACGGCAAGATTTGCATCTTGAGCGATGCGGACGTGGACGGCTCCCACATCCAGGTGCTGCTGCTCACGCTGTTCTTCAAACACTTCCCCAAGCTGATTGAAACTGGCCATGTGTACATCGCCCTGCCGCCGCTGTTCCGGGTCGATGTACCTGCCCGCGGCAAAAAGCCAGCGGCCAAGGTGTACGCACTGGATGAGGGCGAGCTCAATGCCATCCTCGACAAAGCCGCCAAGGAAGGCGTGGCGCGTGAGAAGTGCCAGATCAGCCGCTTCAAGGGCTTGGGCGAGATGAATGCCGAGCAACTGTGGGAAACCACACTCAACCCCGACACGCGCCGCCTGCTGCCGGTGCAAGTCAGCGGGCTGGATGCCATTGCCTCTGCGGAAATCTTCGACCAGCTCATGGGCAAGGGCGAAGCCGCCGCGCGCCGCGAGCTGATGGAGCTGCACGGCGACGAAGTGGTGGTGGACATCTAAAGTGCCCCGGCTGCCGTGCCCACAGCAGCTGCGCACTTGTCTGACGCCATCTTCAGCATTCGGGTGGAATGGGCCAAATCCCTGCGCGCGTTGAGGGTGTAGGGCTTGGGCAAATCGCCCACCGGGTGCTTAATTGCGAGCAATGACTAACAACAATCCAACCTCCATAGCCATTCGCAATCTTTGCCGCCGTGTCTCGGCGCGGCTGCGTGGTGGATTGGCGCGCGCCCTGTGCGTGGCGGTGGGGTTGGGTGCGGTGTCGCTCGCCCAGGCGCAGACTTGGTTTTTTGTAGACCCCAGCGGCGTGCTGCATTACGCCAATGAGCGGGTGGACGAGCGTTACCAGCGCTTTTCCATGAGCACGCTGGAGCCGGGCGATGGCCCCCTGTTTGTCGATATCCGCAACGCGGCTGCGCAGCTGGCAGTGGCTTCGGAGAAAGACCGCCACGCCGCCACGCGTTACTTTGCCAGCAGCGTGGGCTACAAGCTGCATGCCAAGCACATCCGTGCGGCAGCCACCAAAGTGGGGGTGGACGAGCAATTGCTCAAAGCCATCGCCACGGCAGAGTCGGGCTTTAACGCCTCGGCAGTGTCTCCCGCAGGGGCGATTGGGCTGATGCAAGTCATCCCCGATACGGCAGCGCGCTTTGGTGTGGCGGGCGATCCAAAACGCTCGATTGCGCAAAAACTCAAAGACCCGGCCATCAATGTGCCCGTCAGCGCGCGCTATGTGCGCTATCTGCAAAGCCTGTTCCCCGGGCGCACTGACCTGGTCTTAGCCGCCTACAACGCTGGCGAAGGCGCGGTGCAGCGCTATGGCAACAAAATTCCGCCGTACAAAGAAACCCAAAACTACGTCAAAACCGTGATGACTCTGTACGCTAGCCTGCAATCCACCCTGGCCGCTGACAGCAGCGTCAGCCTGTATGGTGGCACTGCACAGCTCACGCGCAGCCCCACGGATGACAGCCGCTTTCGCATGACCTTACCAGCAGGCTCCGCAGTGCAAAACTGACGGGGCCTGCCGCACCCCATGAGCAGGGATGGGCGTTGGAGGAGACGCCCGCCACTGCTGCCAATAACGAAGAAACCATGAGCGATCAACCCGAAGTCGAAGCTATCTCCACTCCCGCCAAGCCCCAGTTGCTGGACTTGGCCACCCAGGCCGCAGGCGACGCGCTGGAGCTGGGCCAGTACGCCCAGCGTGCGTATCTGGAATACGCGCTCAGCGTGGTCAAGGGCCGCGCTCTGCCCGACGTGGCCGACGGCATGAAGCCCGTGCAGCGCCGCATTCTGTATGCCATGGACCGCATGGGCCTGAGCTATTCCGGCACCAACAACAACACGGCGGCCAAGCCCGTCAAATCTGCCCGTGTGGTGGGTGATGTGCTGGGCCGCTTTCACCCGCACGGCGACCAGTCAGCCTACGACGCGCTGGTACGCATGGCCCAGGACTTCAACCAGCGCTACCCGCTGATCGACGGCCAGGGCAACTTTGGCAGCCGCGACGGCGACGGCGCCGCCGCCATGCGCTACACCGAGGCGCGCCTGTCCAAAATCACCACGCTGCTGCTGGATGAAATCGACGAAGGCACGGTCAACTTTGTGCCCAACTACGACGGCAGCACCCAAGAGCCCAGCCAACTGCCTGCACGCCTGCCGTTTTCGCTGCTCAACGGTGCCAGCGGCATTGCCGTGGGCATGGCCACTGAAATCCCCAGCCACAACCTGCGCGAAGTGGCCGACGCTTGCGTGGCGCTGGTCAAAAAGCCAGCGCTGACCGACGACGAGCTGTACGCCCTGATCCCCGGCCCGGACTACCCCGGTGGCGGCCAGATCATCAGCAGCGCACAAGACATTCGCCACGCCTACGCCACCGGCCGTGGCAGCCTCAAAGTGCGCGCGCGCTGGACGATTGAGGAAATGGCCCGCGGGCAGTGGCAAATGGTGGTGAACGAGCTGCCGCCCGGCGTGTCGGCCCAAAAAATTCTGGAAGAGATCGAAGAACTCTCCAACCCCAAGGTCAAGACCGGTAAAAAAGCCCTCACGCAAGACCAGCAGCAACTCAAAGCCACCATCTTGAGCGTGCTGGACGGGGTGCGCGACGAATCCAGCAAAGACGCGCCCGTGCGTCTGGTGATTGAGCCCAAAACCGGCAAAACGCCCCAGCAAGACCTCATCACCACCTTGCTGGCGCACACCAGCCTGGAGAGCAATGCCAGCATCAACCTGACCCTGATCGGGCTGGACGGCAAGCCCGTGCAAAAGTCGCTGCGCCGCATGCTCGAAGAGTGGGTGCAGTTCCGCCAGACCACCATCACCCGCCGCTCGCAGCACCGCCTGGAGAAGGTGCAGGCCCGCATCCACATTCTGGAAGGCCGCCAGATCGTGCTGCTCAACATCGACGAGGTGATCGCCATCATCCGCGAGAGCGACGAGCCCAAGCAGGCACTGATCGACCGTTTTCAGCTCTCCGACCGGCAGGCCGAAGACATCCTGGAAATCCGTCTGCGCCAGTTGGCGCGGCTGGAAGCCATCAAGATCGAAAAGGAACTGAACGAGCTGCGCGAAGAAGAAGGCAAGCTGCAAGACATTCTGGCCAACCCCAAGAGCCTGCAGCGCCTGATGATCAAGGAGATCGAATCCGACGCCAAAACCTTTGCCGACGCGCGCCGCACCCTCATTCAGGAAGAGAAGAAGGTCACCGCCGAGATCAAGGTGCCGGACGAACCCGTCACCGTCATCATTTCCGACAAAGGCTGGGTGCGCACCCACAAGGGCCACGGCCACGAGGCGGGCAACTTCAGCTTCAAGGCGGGTGACCAGCTGTGGGGCACGTTTGAGTGCCGCACCGTCGATCAGCTCATCGTCTTTGGCAACAACGGCCGCGTGTACAGCGTGGCCGTGGCCACCCTGCCGGGCGGGCGTGGCGATGGTCAGCCCATCAATACCCTGATCGATCTGGAAGCCGGCACCACCATCACTAGCTACTTTGCCGGGCCGGTGACCGCTACCTTGCTCATGAGCGGCAGCGGTGGCTATGGCTTTATCGCCAAGGTGGAATCCATGTGCGCCCGCAACAAGGGCGGCAAGGGCTTTGTCACCATTCAGGAGGGCGAAACCCTGTGCCAGCCCTCCGTCATTGGCGGCACCAACGGCAGCGTGGCGCTGCCCGAAGCCACGCACGTTGCCTGCGTAAGCACCGGCTGCACGGTGCTGACCTATGCGCTGTCGGAACTCAAGGTTGCCAATGGCGGCCGTGGCCTGCAGCTGATGAAGCTGGAGGCGGGCGAATCGCTGGCCGGTGCCGCCGCCTATACCCGCTCGGTGCGCGTGACTGGTACTGGCCGTGGCGGCAAGGCCAAGGAGGAATCGTTGGAGATTCGTTCCTTGAATGCGGCTTTGGGCAAGCGGGCTTCCAAGGGCAAGACCACGGGGTGGACGTTCAAGCCCAATGGCATCTTCCGCGTGGAGTGATGCTTTGATTTTTTGCTAGCTGGTGGCGCTTGCTGGGTAAGCGCTGGAGGCTGAAAAGGCTGTTAACCCGTTGGTTGGGGTTAGCAGCCTTTTTTGTTTGGTGCTTCTTGTTTTTGTGTCTGTTGTGGGGTTGTTGGTAGAGGCCGCTTATCGCGCGGCGGCGACTGACTTTCTTTTGCTTCGCCAAAAGAAAGTCAGCAAAGAAAAGGCGACCCTGCTACCTGCGTCCCTTTGGGTTTGGCGCTGCCAAACCCAAGCGGGCAACCTGCGGTGCTCGCCTGCGGGGTGCGCCGCAGAACTCGCTGCACGGCTTGGCCGTTCCGCTTAAACAACTGCGGCGAGTCAGATCACGAAGCGTGTGTCCTACGGCACACACGCCACCCCGCAGGCTGTGCGTCGCAGGCGCAGGTAGAAGGGGTGGAGAACTATATGACTAGTCATCATATTTCGCTTGATTAACACCTTCGGGTGATGTGTTGTCATCTAAAACATAATCAAGGGTTTCTCTGATTTCAGGTGTGGCCCTGGTGATTTTTATTTTTTTGTATGCCTGCATGCCAAGACGCCTGATAGGGCTTGCAAGTAATGCATTTAAGAAGCTATGCGGTGAAGAATCTACATTGCCAAAATCCAATACTAATACCTTACCTTCTTCGATTGCTTTTAGAAGATATTTATCTCTATAAGAAATTGCTGCTTGTTTGTCATCAGCATTTCTTCCGAAGTAGTTGAATATTTCTAGATAATGGCGTTGATCTTTTTGTTGACTTATTCTGCTTTTAACTTCGCTTTCAGCTTTTTCTCTTAGCTCTTGCATTAGCTGATCCAAGGCAAATATATTGCCTTGATCTAGTTTCATAGTTATTAGTACAAAAGTTCCATGCCATTTGTTTTCAAGCTGACGTGAAGTGAGGTCGTTGGGTGAGATATGCAGAACTGTATCCCCTGAAACGATGTGCATATCTGCTCTTAATTTTCTAATAATATTGGAAGAAAGAAAAAGCCCCATGCCTGCATTATTTCTGTTCGTGTATGGGTCGTGTCTCCCAAAAGTTCCAGAAATCTCTGGTTGAATCGCTAAGCGCAAAGCTTCTTCGTTTGAGGATATCCCAGGGTAGGCTTGTGCGAGGTGGGAATGAATTCCCACTCCAATATCTGCAACTATGATGCAAATTTCATTTGCTCTTTCGTACCAAGAGTATTGAAGTATTGCAGGTGTTAAAAGTCTTCTGCCTCGGTAATGAAAATCTTTTTTTCCATGTTCTAGAGCATTGTAGAGAAGTTCGGCTAGGACATAGCGCAATGTTTTTTGATATTCAATGCCGAACTTCTCGGAAAATTCATTGGCTGCATCTAATGCTTCTTTGAAGTCAGTGCTATTTCTTATGGCGAATAATGGTTTTTCTTTGCTATAGCCTTTGAAATTTATTGTGTGATCAGTCGAAACGCTAAATAAGCCAAGGCTGCCCATTAATCTCCACATTTGACTGGAGCTTTGATCGCCTTTATTATCTAATTTAAAACTAATTGTGCATCTGTTTTGTTTTAGGTGCCAGCAGTAAGGTATTATCAATGAAAGAGCTTGATAATTTGCACTTGAACACCCTGTGAAATCAATTTCTACCGGACAATCTTTTATATCCCATTTGAAAAAATTTATGACGGGGTTGAAGTTTTTGCTGTCACCTCTATTAAATGAAAATCCTGAAGGAATATTTAAAGTTATTTTTCTTGATTGTCTTAGTTTTTTCTTTGCAAAATAGAGCTGTTCCTGCATTTTTGTAATGCTATTTGGATTTATGTAATTCATATTTAATTTTTAAAAATTAAAATCCTCAGGCCACAAAAAATAAGGCCCAAACTTTGACTTCGCCACAAACTCAACCCCCGCCTGTTTGGCGGCCGGTGTGAGGTAATGGCGTCCGTTGTCTGCGGTCAGCAATTGCACCGCCGCCGCCTTGGCCAGCCATTCGCCGGTTTTCATGCCGTGCTTTTGGGCGATGCGGGAGGTGGAGAGTTTTTGTGGGCCGTTGCCGTTGGGGCGGGCCTCGTCGTCGGTGGCGTCGGCGCAGTCGCTGGCGGCTGGTCCGTCGTCCGTGGTGCTCACGCGTTCCATGCTGATGCGAACTTCATCGCTGATGCGGATGATGCGTTGCGCTTCTTCGTAGGTGTCTTTGTAGAGTTCGGCATCGTCCTCGCGGCGGATGAGGATGCCCATTTCGTTGTTGTTGATCTGGCTGAACTCGTACAGGTTCAGGCTGGTGACGATGGCGTCGGACTCGTTCAGGTAGCACTTGGCATGCAGGTTTTTGCAAAAGCTGGTGCGGATATAGCTTTGTGCTTTCAGCCATTCAATCTCTTGGGGCTGCAACTCGCTTTTGCCATAGACGATGCGCACGTCGATCTTCAGGCGGTTCTTGTCCTCCAGCAGCTCTTTCATGCGGTCATTGAGCTTGAGGAAGGGGCTGATCAGCACCAGCCTGTCCTTGGCGCCTTTGATGAGTTCTTCCAGGAAGTAATTGGTGGCGGAGGTGTTGAGAAACTTTGCCATAGTGCTTTGCAGGATTTTTCTGACAAGGCAGTCTAGAAAGACAAACGGCGCTTGCAAAGCAGGGCGTTGTTTTTAAAGGGAAAGTGGCACGCCATGCTTGCATTGGCAGGCGAAATCAGCACCTGTGCAAATGCTTGTGTATGAAATTGGCCTCTAGCGCTGACGCAGCAAGCGCTGGCAGCTATTAAAACAATGTGAATCAGTGCAACCTATGGCTGCGAATACCACCCCGGTGCGGGTGACGGCGCGGTATTTCCACCGCCACCGTCTAGCTGCGCGAAGGCGCACAGGGCGTTGCAGGCCAGTGCTGCTGGCTGGCGGCAGTTGTTGGCGCGAAGCGCGTGCAAAGCGCGCAGTGAGTGCTGCCGCCCGGTGCCAAGGCCGAGTGCTGCAGGTTGCCACAAGCGCAGCGCAGGGGCGCTGGCAGAGCGCTCTGCTTCTTTGGCTTCATTTGCTTGGGAAAAGCAAGCAAACGAAGTCGCCCCGGCGCGATAAGGCGGATGGGGAAAGAGAGCGTGCAACGGGCTGGTGCGATAAGAAAATTTCATAGCTGCCAGCACTTACGCCATAAGCGCTAGAGCCCAAAACAATCAAACGCTATCCATAAGCTGAGACCCACCCCATACCCGCCCGCACGCAGCGTCAAGCTAAGCGCCGCAGCGGGTTGCAAGCGCAATCACTCCAAGCCTAAAAATGGCAGCGAAGGCAGATGGCAGATGGCAACTGCGTAAGCAGCTATGCATGGTGGGGGTGGTTCAGCCAGCCGTCATACGCCAGCGAAGCAGCGGCCAAGTCTTCCAGCGCGTTGCCCACGGATTTGAAGAGGGTGATTTCCTCGGCGCTGCGGCGGCCGGGGTGCTGGCTGCGGCACAGTTGCTCCAAGGTGGCGGCCAGTTGGTCTTTGGCCCAGGCGCCTTCTTCGATGGCACCCAGCAGGTCGCCCGCTTTCATCAGGGCCTCGGTGGTGTCGGTGAACACGGTGGCGCGGCGCAGGCATTCGCCGTCGCTTTCGCGCATGGCGGGGGTGAAGCTGCCAATCAAATCTAGGTGGGTGCCGGGCTGCAGCCATGCGCCCCGAATGAGCGGTGCGGTGGAGAGGGTGGCGCAGCTGACGATGTCGGCACGGCGCACTGCGGCCTCCAGCTCGGGCGCTTGCTGGGCGTTCATGCCTTGGGCGCGCAGGCGCTCGACCAGGGCGTGGGCGCTGGTGGGGTTGCGGTTCCACACTTCGATGCTTTGAATGTCGCGCACGCAGCGGTAGGCCTCGGGCAGCAGGCTGGCCACGCGGCCGGTGCCCACCACCAGCAGCTTTTGCGCGTCGGGCCGGCTGAGCCAGCGCGCCGCCAGCGCCGATGCGGCGGCCGTGCGGCGTGAGGTGATGGCGTCGCCATCCAGTACGGCCAAGGGCTGGCCGGTGGCGGCGTTGTAGAGGATGTAAACCGAGTGCAGCCCGGGCAGGCCGCGCTGGTGGTTGCCGGGGAAGATGGAGACGGTTTTGACGCCCAGATACTGGCTGGGGCGCCACGCCGGCATGATGAGCAAGATGCCGCTGTCATCCGCGTTGGGGCTGGTGATGGCGTGGTTATGGCGCAGCGGCACTTCGCAGCCTTCGATGAACCATTGCTCCAGCGCAGTCAGCAAGGCGGGCAACGGCAGGTGGTGTTCGGTCTGGGATGGGGTGAGTATCTGCATGCGAGAAGGTCTGGCAAAGGGGTGCAGCGCCCCGCCTGTGTGCAAGGTGCTGGCAAGACGGGTGCGTTGGGGGGGGCGGTGGTGCCCAAGCCGCCATGGTAGGAAAGCGCGCGTGCGCTGGCTATGGGCAACGTCCCGGTGTAGGTGGGCCCACCACGGGTGTGCACAGCCCTAAAAAATTAGAAAAAATGGCACTAGCGCTTATCTGGTAAGCGCTAGTAGCTATCAAAATAGAAATTTACACGCAGCGGGCATGTGCCAGTGGGCGGGATTGGCGATGCAGGTGTGCGTGGAGTTAGTGCGCCTGGGCGTAGCGCGCCGCCACGGGGGTGATGGCGGCGTCTGCCGCATTCCATTGCAGCAGCTGCATGACGGATTGCCAGGTGGTGATGTAGTTTTCAATGTACTTGCGCGATTGCGCATGGCTCCAGCGCAAAGGCTGGTGGTGCGCAGCTTCAATGGCCTGCAGCACTGCGGGGGCGGTGGCGGCTTTTTCCAGCGCCGCAATGGCTTGGGCCTGGATGGCAGGTGCCGTGCTTTTGGGCACAAAGGCGGCAAACCAGCTCGGAGCCAGAGGCGGCAGCCTCAGGTCGGTGAAGGTCTGGGCGGAGGGCTGGTCGCTGCGGGTGGGGGGCTGCGCGGTGGCCAGCAACCGCACTTGCTGGCCCAGTGTGGTGGATTGCCAGCAGGGCGCCAGGGCCATGTCTGCGTCATTGCGCCAAACCTGCTCTTGGTTGTGCGCCCCGCGGTATTCCACGGGCACGATGTTGTGCGGGCTTTGCCCGTTGCTGTGCGTGGCCTGCGAGAGCACGTACAGCCAGAACATGGATTGCCCGCCGCGTGCGCTGATGCCAATGCGCACGGGGCGTTGCAGGCGTTGCTGGGTCATCCAGTCTTTTACGTTCGATTGCTGCAGCAGCGGCGAGTTGTCTTGCACATACAGGCACCAGGGCATCTCAAAAAACACCTGCAGCGGGGTGAGGTTGTCGAGGTGTTGCAGGCTGTTGGGCGCCTTGCCGACGGCAAAGCTGTTGAATTCACTCAGCAGCACGATCAAGGGCTGGGAGGCAACGCCCTGCAGCGGCTGGGGTGGCTGCGCATTGTCAAAGTACATGTCAACAGGCTGGTGCAGGCTTTGCTGCAGCTGTTGCTGAATGGCGGTGTGCAAGGTGCGCGCCTCGGGCACGGGGCTGACCACCAGGCGCCAGCGCTCGACCGTGTTCTGGCTTTGGGCCAGCACCGGCGCCGCCAGCAAGGCAGCAGACAGGGCCGCGTGCCGGATGATGCCTTGGAGGCGCCGCACCGAGGGCGGCAGGTATTCCCCAGATTTCTTATACATAACGATCACACGGCGTTGTGGGCGAGATAGAGCGTGGTGAAGATAAAAAACTGCAATGCTCTATGTGTCAGCGTATTAGATAAAGAATGAATCCACAGTGTCCAGCACAAAAAGGGCAAGCGGTCATGCAGGGCAGCTGCTGCGGATGCAGGCGCTCACAACCTTGGCGCCCGTGGGCCCGAAAAAAAGGCCTGCATGGCAGGCCTGAAGGGGGAGAACCCCCGCTGGGGAAAGCGTGGGCGGTGGGGCATTAAGCCGGGGTGCGGCGGTGCACGCTCAAGCCACCAAAGCTTTGCTGCACGGGCATGATTTCAATGCTGTTGACGTTCATGTGCTTGGGCGCCTGGGCCACCCACAGCACGGTGTTGGCAATGTCTTCGGGGGTGATGAAATCCACGCCTTCATACACCTTGGCGGCCTTGTCGGCATCGCCAAAGCGCACGTTGGAGAACTCGGTGCCGCCGCACAGGCCGGGCTCGATGTTGGTCACGCGAAGGGGCGTGCCAAACAAGTCGGTGCGCAGGTTGCGGCTAAATTGCTTCACAAACGCTTTGCTGGCGCCATAGACATTGCCGCCTGCATACGGCCAGTTGCCCGCGGTAGAGCCCAAATTGATGACGTGGCCGCGCTGGCGCTCGACCATGCCCGGCAAGAAGGCGCGGGTGACATGCACCAGGCCTTTGCAGTTGGTGTCGATCATGGTGTCCCATTGGGCCAGGTCTGCCGTTTGTGCAGGGCCCAGGCCCAGTGCCAAGCCTGCGTTGTTGACCAGCACATCGACGGTGGCCCATGCCGCAGGCAGTTGTGCGGGCAAGGCGGCTACGGCGGTGGCATCGGTCACGTCCAGCTCAATGGGCAGGAGCTTGTCGCCCAGCTCTTGGGCCAGGGCGTTGAGCTTGTCTTTGCGCCGTGCGGTGGCAATCACGCTGTGGCCGGCTTGTACAAAGCTGCGCGCCATGGCGGCGCCAAAACCTGCCGATGCGCCGGTGATAAGAACGATCATGGAAAAAACCTCTAGAAATGGAAGGTGACAACAGTGCTGCCCGCATTGTGGCGATAGACGGCATACGGGGGCAAGCACTTGGGTGTCTTGTGGTGGCCCCATCGCCCCATCGCCCCATCGCCCCATCGCCCCATCGCCCCATCGCCCCATCGCCCCATCGCCCCATCGCCCCATCGCCCCATCACCCCATCACCCGGTTTCCCTGTCGCCTTGGTGCCGGGGGATGAAATATGCCGTGCCTTGGCATAGCCGTGGCAAGCCACGGCGTTGGTTGTGCCGCGCTGCGTTGCGTGGTGCTGCGCTTATTGCGGCTGCGCCACAAAGATTTCTACGCGGCGGTTTTTGCTGCGGCCCCAGTTGCTGTCATTGGAGGCCACGGGCTCGCGCGCGCCCCGGCCTTCGGTCTGGATGCGGGGGCCACGCACGCCTTGGTTGAAGATGTAGTCACGCGTGGCATTGGCGCGGTTGAGGGACAGCGGGTCATTGATGTGCGCGCCCCCGGTGCTGTCGGTGTGGCCAATGATGATGACGTACGTGTTGGGGTTGCGCTGCAAGCTGGTGACAAAGCTGTTGAGCACAGGGCGGAACTGGCTCTTGATGTAGGCGCTGTTGCTGTCAAACGAAATATCGGAAGGAATGGCCAGCTTGAGCTGGTTGTCGCTGGTGCGGCTGACCGTCACGCCTGTGCCACGGGTGGCCGCTTCCAGTTCTTGGCGCTGGCGTTCCATCGTGGCCGACCAGATATAAGTACCCACCCCGCCGACGGCCGCGCCAATCAGTGCGCCTTTGCCGGCTTTGCCACCGGTGGCTTTGGCAACACCTGCACCGGCCAAGGCCCCTACGCCCACACCAATCGCGGTATTGCGCTGGGTTTCGGTCATGGTCTCGCAGCCTGTCAGGCTCAGTACAGCCGCCAAGGCGACGATGGCACCTGTTTTTATTTGCATGTTTTCTCCCTGTAACAAACATGAAAAATGTATAGCTATTTGTGTAGGCGGGAGAAGACTTGCAGTGGTTTTTGGCGGTGTATTGAAAGTGCCTGTGTATCAGTTGCTAACAATGGGCGACTGTTTACTTGCACAAGCCTTTGCTAGATTGCACAGCCATAAGAAGAGGGAGGTATCGCATGACAGACGTCCTACATGCATCACAACCGTCGTCTGCCGCGCTGATGGCGTGGGCAGATTTGTGGCCCAGCGGCACTGCCGGGTGCAGCCATGGCTGGACAGAGCAACTGCCCCCCGGTGTGCATGCGCTGCTGGATGAGACGGGCGACGACGCCGCACGCTGGCTGGCGGTGCTGACCGGCTATGCCGCACCCAGCCAAGGGCAGGTGGTATGTGCAGGGCTGAACAGCCAGCTTGAGCCGTCCGCTTTTCAGGCGCAGGTGTTTTGGCACAACCCGCGCCAGCCTCTGGAGGCGCGTGAGATTGCTGCCCACCAGTGGGCACAAAGCATGGCCCAGCGCTGGCCGCAGTGGAGCGATGAAGCCTGGCAAGCGCATTGCGAAGGCTTTGGCCTGGAGCCGCATTTGCTCAAACCGCTGTGGCACCTGTCCACCGGCACGTTGCGCAAACTGGGGATAGCGGCGGCCTTGGCCAGCGGTGCGCGGGTGACGGTGATTGAAGAGCCGATTGCGGCGCTGGATACCGCCAGCATTCGTTACCTGAGCCAGGCGCTGGATGCGCTGGGCGAAGCACTGGCCAGCGCGCCCGAAGCGCCGCGCTGGATCATTGTGGCGCACTGGGAGCCCTTGGCGGGGGTGACGTGGGACGAGGTGCTGGCACCCCCTGTGCTGGCCTAGGGCGGGGTCAACCGCTGCGTTGCACCGCCCACTGCTCACTGTGAAACGTTTGGCGCTTTGCCTTCGGCGTTGGGGGGTGGATTGTTAGCTGCTGGCAGGCAGTACATAGCCGAGGATGGCGATGTAGTGCATCAAGCTGCCCGCAATCACAAACAGGTGCCAGATGCCGTGAAAGTGGCGCACGCGCGCATCCAGCACAAAAAACACAATGCCCACGCTGTAGAGCAAACCGCCAGCGGCCAGCCAGAAAAAGCCTGCGGTGCCCAAGGCGTCCAGCAGCGGGCCGGTGGCCACCAGCACGGCCCAGCCCATGACGGCATAAATCACCAAAGACAGCACGCGTGCCTCGCTGCGCGGTTTGATCTCTTGCAGCATGCCAATCAGCGCCAGCCCCCAGACCACGCCAAACAGACTCCAGCCCCAGGCACCGCGCAGGCTGATGAGGCAAAACGGCGTGTAGCTGCCCGCAATCATCAGGTAGATGCTCAGGTGGTCACACTTTTGCCAGATGCGTTTGGCCCGCCCCCGCACGCTGTGATAGACGGTGGAGATGGCATACAGCAGCACCAGGGCTGCGCCGTAGATGCTGACGCTGGTGACGGCCTGCGCATCTGCGCGCAAGCTGGTGGTGACGATGAGCCAGGTGGCACCCGTCAGCGCAAGCAGGGCGCCCACCAAGTGCGTCCAAGCGTTAAAGCGTTCGCCGTGATACATGGGCCAGATGGTGGGGCCAAGGCGCTGGATGTGCAAGACGGCATAAGGCAAGCAAAAGTGTCAGCCTAAGCCGGACGCCTTGCCCTTGTGCGCGTGTGGCGGATGTACATCATGGGATGCATGGGGCCATGAAAAAAGCCCGCAGGCAGCGGGCTTGGCCGTGAATTGCTGGCGCATACGCCAACAGAAATTCATGGATTTTTATAGCTTTGATAGCTGCTAACGCTTATCTAGCAAGCGCTAGCGCCATATTGGATGCAAATTTATTACAAAGCAATCGCAATCAAATCGCTTTCCACACTCACGCCGTTGTCCAGGCTGGCGCGCACCACAAAGCCTTCGTCCAGCGCCACCAGTTGGGCGCTTTCCACGTGCAAGCCTTCGTTGACATTCGCACCTTTGAACGAAAAATAACCGCGTACCGGCAGCTCGGCGGCGCATTCCATGTCGATGTGGGCATGTTGCTCATTCAGCCACTGGCGGGCCGATTGCAAGGTGGCGGCCACGGGCTGGCAGTCGGCGGGCACATCGATGTGGGCGGTGCGGGAGGTGTCGTCGGCGCTCAGGCCTTCGAATTCGCCGATGGTGAAAAACGCAACTTCAAAGCTTTGTTGGCTCATGGTGGTTCAGATTTTTGCTATCAAAAAAGATGCATTGTGCGCGCTGTCCCTAAGTCTTGGAGCGCCGCTGGTTTTTGGAAAAAACAAGGTTGGGTAGGCACAAAAAAGCCCGGCTTTGCCGGGCTGAGACAAGGCTCGATAAGCAGCGGGGCGCTGCCGCTTACTGGGGCTGTGCGTGGAAGGCCTTGTTGGCAATCTTCCAGCCCTGTTCGGTTTTGAGCAGCACAAAGTAGTCGGTGAAGGTGACGCTGCCGTGCACCAGCGTGACCTTGGCCATGGCCGAAGTGCCGGTGATGTCCAGCCAGTCAATACTGCGGCGGCGGGTGGATTCGTCCGGGGCTGGCGTGTTGTTGAAACGCTGGCAGTAAAAGTCCAGATCCCACGAGGTCAGCGGGCCTTCGCGCACGCTCTCCAGCCGGGCGGTGGGGAGGAAGGCGGCGCGCATGTGTTCGGCGCTGTCTTCGGCATGGCCGCGCATGTACAGCTCCAGAGGGATGCGTACAGCGTTTTCTTCGGGGTGGTTGGTTAGCATGCAGCGGCTCCTGGTGGTTCTTTGCGGGATGGGCTGCCGCATGCTAGCGGGGGCGGGCGCCAAGATTGCGCATGTTCCAGTCACAGGTGTTTCACAGCGGGGGGGCGCGCGCTGAGGCACCCAAACAAAAGTACCCAAACAAAAGCCCCGGCACAAGGCGCGGGGCTTGAGGCTGCCAGTGTGACCACTGGCGGGAAGCAGCAGACGGTTTAAGCGCCCAGCTTCAAGGTGCCCTTCATGATGAAGGAGTGACCGGGGAAGGAGCAGAAGTAGGTGTAGTCGGTGCCTGCCTTGAGCTTGGCCACGTCGATCACCACTTGGGTGGATTCACCACCGCCGATGACCTTGGTGTGTGCCAGCACGCGGGTGTCGCCAGCCTTCACGTAGTCTGCTGCAGCGCCGGCCTTCATGCCGTCAGCTGCCGTAGCAGTTGCGTCTGCAGCGGTGGTCAGCACCAGGTTGTGGCCCATGGAGGACTTGGGCATCTTGCCCACGTGCTTCAGGGTGACGGTGTAGTTCTTGCACGACTTAGGCACTTCAATGCTCTTCACATTGAATTGCATTTGGTCATTACCTTCTACGGTAATCGCGCAGTCAGCAGCCATGGCGGGGGCAGCGAAGCCACCTGCAGCCAACAAAGCGAATGCCATCAGAGTCTTTTTCATAGCGCAAATCCTTCCGAATGAATCGTGGTGAAGAGTAAGAAATGCTGAACTGCAGCCAATTTTAGAATCGGTCTAACTGTTCAGTTGCCGGATATTGTGATCTTGAATTTTCAGTATTTTGTGAAATTCAAATCATCGAAACGCAGCTTACGTATTTTTTGCATCGGGGCATGATGCGGATCAATAAATCACCCGCATGCCCCAATGGATAACACGTGAAATTATCAAATTAATAGCTGTTGGCACTTATTAATGCTTGGTTTCAAACGTTTTAACTGTTGAAAGTCTTGTTTGATAAGCGCGGGCAGCTATATTTTTTAATATCACCTTATGCCAGTGCGGTCTCTGCCCGGGGTGTGGCAACCGGGGCATTGGCACGCAGCAGTGCCAGTGAATGCACGCGTGCCTGGGCGCGCTGCAGGTCAAAGTGCTTGGCATCAAAGTGGGCCGCTTGTGCCCGCGCCGCTTGGTGGCCCGGGTGTGTGGCATCTTGCAGGGCCGCCAGCAAATCGGCAAAGCCGGCGGGGCCGCCACAGTCTTCGGGCGGGCAGGCGTTGCGCCCCCCCATGCACATGGGCAGGCTGTGCAGCGCAGCAGGGCTGGCAATCGGCGCTACCGATTCCAGCTTGATGCGGTGCAGCCAACCGTCCCCAAAGTCGTACAGATAGCGCACGGCCAGGGCCTGGCCTTGCAGCAACTGGCCCAGGGTGTAGCGGCGTGCATCCATGGTGGGGTCGTCGGGCTGGTCGGCATCGGGCTGACCGTAGCGCTGGCCTGCAATTTCAAACTCGTACAGGTGGCGGTTTTGCCAGCCCATGACGGCCTGGATGGCGCGGTGCAGTTGCGCCAGCGTGATGGATTCAGCCACCACCAAACGGCGCCAGATGGCGGGTTTGGTATCGCACAGTTGAATATGCAGCTGGTAGCTGTTGGGGGTTTTCGGCATGGTTTTTCCTCCCGGTGTCAATCACAAATCTGCAGTGCATGCAGTTATTTCATGTCGGGTTGTAGCGCAGTTGCATGCAGCGCATGGCGTACCAGGGTAAGTACTGGTTCCGCCTGTGCTGGGGTTTAGCCGTGCGGGCTGACACCTTGTGCGATTTGTGCTTGGCATAAAAAAGGCACCCACAGGTGCCTTAAAAAATAACGCTAGATGGCGTGGCCGCTCAGTCCACGCTGGCGCCAGAGGCCTTGACCACAGGGCCGTATTTGGTGCGCTCGGCCGCCATGAAGTCGTCAAACTGCTTGGACGTGGTGGGCACAGGCTCTGCCATCAAGGTGGCAAAACGCTTTTGGGTTTCTGGATCTTTCAGCGCGTCGGAGAAGGCTTTGCTCAGCTTCTCAACCACATCTGCCGGGGTGCCCGCAGGCGCGACCAGGCCCCACCAGGTATCAATGGCAAAGCCCTTGATCTGCTTGGACAGCGCAGGCACGCCAGGCAGCAGGCTGCTTTCGTCGAGGCTGGTGACGGCCAGCGCCTTGAGCTTGCCCGACTTGATGTTGGCAGAAGCGGCAGCCAGGTTGTCGATGTTAAAGTCCACTTCACCGGCCAGCAAAGCCAGCTGGGCGGGGCTGGCGCCGCGATAGGGGATGTGCACGGCCGTAAATTGCATGCCTTGCTTGAACATTTCGCCAGCCAGGTGGCCCGCGCTGCCGTTGCCGCCACTGCCGTAGCTGAGCTTGCCGGGGTGGGCTTTGCCGTAGGCGACCAAATCGGCCACAGAGTTGATCTTCAGCTCTTTGGCGCGCTCGGCGTTGATGACCAGCACGTTGGGCACGCGCACCATTTGGGTCAGGCCGACAAAGTCTTTGCCCGCATCAAAGGGCAGTTTCTTGTAGAGCCAGGGGTTGACGGCGTGGGTGGCCACGGTGGCCAAGCCAATGGTTTTGCCATCGGGGGCCGCCTTGGCGATGGCATCCACGCCAATATTGCCGCCAGCGCCCGCTTTGTTTTCCACAATCACAGTGCCCAGCGTGTCGCGCACACGCTCGGCCAGCACGCGGGAGGTCACGTCCAGCGGACCACCGGGTGCAAAAGGCACGATCAGGCGGATGGGTTGCTCAACGGCTTGGGCCAGAGGGGACGCGATGGCAGCAGCAAGTGCCACGGAGGACAGCAGGAGGTTTCGACGGTTCATGGCAGCTATTGTGCAAGATTCGTGTGTGGATACTCTCGCAACTGTTGTGCTTTGGTTTTTTATTGTGCGAATGGCACGGTTGTTGAGGGAATTTGCTGCATCTATCTACTGTGCGCAGTTTTGGTGCGTGCTACACCCAAGTGGGCTTGCTGTCCAGTCAAGGGTTTTGTAAGTACTCGTAAAAAAGGCCGCATCAGCGGCCTTGGGCAGGTGGAGGGTATGCGCAGGGCAGCCCCTTAAACAGCTTGATGGGTTGTCTTACTTGTCCGCCGCGCTGGTGAATGCGTCGGCAAAGAAGGCTTCTTCGGGCAGGCCGCGCTGGCTGGTGTAGCTGGTGCGTGCAGAGTCCACCACGATGGGGGCGCCGCAGGCATAGACCTCGTGGCCCGACAGGTCGGCAAAGTCGTCCAGCACCGCCTGGTGGACGTAGCCGGTGCGGCCCGTCCAGTTGTCTTCGGGCAGTGCATCCGACACCACGGGCACGTAGGTCAGGTTGGGCATGACGGCAGCCAGCTCTTGCACCCACGCATCTTGGTACAAATCTTCAGGGCGGCGGCCGCCCCAGTACAGGCTGACCGGGCGCGTGATGCCTTGGTGCTGCATGTGGGCCAGCAAGGCCTTGATGGGGGCAAAACCCGTGCCGGAGGCCAGAAACACCATGGGTTTGGCAGAGTCTTCGCGCAGGAAGAAGCTGCCAAATGGGCCTTCGGCACGCAGAATTTCTTTTTCTTTCAGGGTGCCAAACACATGGTCGGTGAAGATGCCGCCGGGCATGTGACGGATGTGCAGCTCAATGCCGGGGGTACTTTCTTGCACGTGGGGGGGCGTGGCAATGGAATACGCGCGGCGCGAGCCATCGCGCAAGATGAATTCAATGAACTGTCCCGCAAAGTACTTGAAAACGGTGTTGGCAGGCAATTGCAGCTGCACGCGCATCACGTCGTGCGAGAGCTTGTCAAACGCGGCCACACGCACAGGCATTTTCTTGATGGGGAAGGCCGTGGTGTCGGTCACCTGGCGCGACTCCAGCACCACATCGCTGTGCGCGGTGGCACGGCAAGTCAGCACAAAGCCGTCGGCCAGCTCTTGCGGCGTGAGGGCTTTGTCGGAGTGGGTGTCGTGCGAGACTTCACCGCTGAGTTTTTTGCACTTGCACGATCCGCAAGCGCCGTCTTTACAGCCATACGGCAAGCCCACACCCGCCGTGATGGCTGCGGCCAAAATGGTCTCGCTTTCAGTGGCGGCAAACGTGCGTCCGCTGGGCTGAACGGTGATTTGGAAGGCGGAGGCGGTCATCTTCTAGCTATCCTTGGGGTTTTGCAGTGTCCGCACCAGCAGCTTTACAAAGGCAATGGGCCGCGTACAGCGGCCCGGTGCGTAACAGTAAGTATTCAATGGGGATGCCCGATTTTGCCTGTAAACCAATTCCCTCGCCGCGCCTTGCCAGCGCGCTTTCGACGCACGCGGGTGCTCATCATCGGTTGTGGTGATGTGGGCCAGCGCATTGCCCGTGATCTGCTGCGCGGGCCCAGCACCGTGCGGCAACATGGCCCGCGGGTGCTGGCGCTGACTTCCAGTGCTGAAAAAGCACCACTGTTGCAGCAACAGGGCATGACCCCGCTGCGGGGTAATTTGGACGATGTGCGCAGCTTGCACCGTTTGCGCGGCATTGCCCAGCGTGTGATTTACATGGCGCCGCCCCCCAACCATGGTCTGCACGATGTGCGCATGGCCAACGTGGTGCGCGTGCTGCGCCAGGGCAAGTTGCCGCACAGCATGGTGTATGGCTCAACCACCGGGGTGTACGGCGACTGCGGTGGCGCGTGGGTCGATGAAACCCGGCCGGTGCGCCCCAGCACCGACCGCGCCCGACGCCGCGTGGACGCTGAGCAGCGTTTGTTGCGCTTTGGAAAAGAGAGCGGCTTACGCTTGCAAATACTGCGTATTCCCGGAATTTATGCCCCAAACCGGGAGGGTGGCACCCCGCGCACGCGGCTGCTCAAAGGGCTGCCGGTGCTGCAAGCCGCAGACGATGTGTTTACCAACCACATCCATGCCGATGACTTGGCGCGCATTGCACAGGCAGCGCTGTGGCGTGGCAAGCCGCAGCGCATCTACCACGCCAGTGATGACACGCAACTGCGCATGGGGGATTACTTCGACCTGGCTGCAGACCTGTACGGCCTGCCCCGGCCACCGCGCGTGACGCGGCAGCAGGCGCAGCAAACACTGCCGCCCATGATGCTGAGTTTCATGGGGGAATCGCGCCGTTTGCGCAATGCGCGCATCCGGCAAGAGCTGCGCGTGGCGCTGCGCTACCCCACGGTGCGCGAGGGGCTGCAGTCCACCTAAGGCCGCTGCCAGGTATTGCCCTTGCCGTCGTAGCAGCGGAACACGTTGCAGTTGTAGCCCGGTGATGACCCAGGGGGCGGTGGCACCGGGTGTGGAGGCGGGCGCACATGCGGGGGCCGTGGTGGGCGAGGGGGATACAGCGGCCCATAAATAGGCAGTTCGCTGGATACCGCCGGCGCAGGCGGAACCACGACGATGGGGGCAGGGGGCGGGCGGCGTGCCGCCTCTGCGGCGGCGCGCTGCGCTGCTTCCTGGGCTTGTGCGGCTTCGCGCTCAGCCTGGGCTTGCTGCTCCGCGCGCTTGTTTTCCAAGGCCTGCTGGTATTGGGCGTCTTGTTCGGCACGCTCTTGGGCGCTGAGTTCGGGCAGCACCTCGCGGCTTTTCTGGTGCTCGGGGCAGGAGCCCTCGGTGTAGGTGACGCGGCCTTGCGCATCGGTGCAGCGCACTACCTGGGCGTGGGCCGTGGGCAGGGCGAACAACCCGGTGCCCAGCAAAGAAGCGAGTAAACAGCGGTGCAGAAACATGGCAGCAAGCAGTAGCGGTGCAGATAAGGGGATACTGTCCTCGGTTGCGCAGGCGCATGCAAGCGCGATGTGCCACTTCTGTGGTCGGATGCTTGCTCAGCGCCCTGCTGCAGCAATGGTATCTTTGTGTATCTGATTTGTTTTGTTCGCTTGTACCCACCGCGCCACAGGGGTTGCGGTGCCGTGCGGCAAGGAGTTTTCGCGCATGGCTGATAAGCCCACCCCCAGCAGTACCCAGAAAAACGCCCAACGTGCCGACCACGGCAAGCGCAAAGCCCAGGCGGGCGATATCGCAGTGGGGGAGGATGCGCAGTCGATTGAAAAATTTGTCGCTGGGCAAGCCACCCAAGCCGCGCAAAAGCGCCGTGTGGCGGCGGTGATGAGCGTGCTGGATCAGCCCGGCTCAGACAAAGAGCGTGCCAAGGCATTGCGTGCCCTGATTGAAGGCGCTGACTCGGAAGACCAAAAAGCCCTGTTGAAGGCGCTGAGCAAGCTCGATGGTGGCAAAAAAGAATCCAAGCCCAATCCCGATGAGGAACTGTCCAAGGACTGGAAAGACGGCGGCTACCCTTACGCCAATTTGCTGCGCCGCTCGGTCTACGAGAAAGAAAAGTTTCGCCTGCAGGTGGAGTTGCTCAAGCTGCAAGCGTGGGTGAAGGAGACCGGCCAGCGCGTGCTGATCATTTTTGAAGGCCGTGATGCAGCGGGCAAGGGCGGTAGCATCAAGCGCTTTATGGAGCATTTGAACCCGCGCGGAGCGCGTGTGGTGGCGCTGGAAAAACCTTCGCCGACCGAGCAGGGCCAGTGGTACTTTCAGCGCTATGTGCAGCACTTGCCCACGGCAGGTGAGATCGTGCTGTTTGACCGCAGCTGGTACAACCGCGCCGGTGTCGAGCGTGTGATGGGCTTTTGCACGGATGCGCAGTACAAGCAGTTCATGCAGGACGCGCCCCAGTTTGAGCGCATGCTGGTGGACAGCGGCGTGCATGTGATCAAGTTCTGGTTCAGCGTCAGCCGCAAGGAGCAGCGCCGCCGCTTCAAAGAACGCGAGAATCATCCGCTCAAGCAGTGGAAGCTCTCGCCGATTGACCAGGCCTCGCTGGACAAGTGGGACGACTACACGCGTGCCA
Organism: Comamonas jiangduensis; assembly: GCF_030162955.1. NCBI lineage: Bacteria > Pseudomonadati > Pseudomonadota > Betaproteobacteria > Burkholderiales > Comamonadaceae > Comamonas > Comamonas jiangduensis. Next base: position 61,819 of record NZ_JARXOV010000009.1, on the reverse strand, counting down.
AAGAAGCCATGTTTTTTGAGACCGACACGGCCGACGCTCCCTGGACGGTCATCAAGAGCGACTGCAAAAAGCGCGCACGCCTGAACGCCATGCGCTATGTGCTCACCAAGCTGCCCTACACGAGCCGCGATCTGGAGAAAGTGGGCAAGCTTGATTCGCTGATCGTGGGCCGCGCCTCGGCCATTTACGAGCGTGGCGAGAAGGTGCAAGACAAGGTCTAAGCGGGCCCTGACAACCAGGCAGCGCATAAAAATAGGAGCTTCTGGCGCAGGTGAAACAACGCTTTCACTGTCAAATTGCCGTGAAAACAAGGTTTGACAGGCGCTGGTAGCTATCTAACTCATACCACCTTCATGCTCCTGCGCGCGAAAGTGCCAGCAGAGCGATCGGCCCCAAGCACGGTGCAGGCCGCGCAGCGCAGGCGGCCCGGTCTGCCCCTGGTGCCAGCGCATGCATGCAGAAACGGCAACAATACGCACACGCAGCCAACAGGCTGCGTTCTTTTTTGTGTGGTGTATGTCTGTTGTTTCCTCTTCCTCCAGCGCGAACGTGCGTGCCTGGCTCAGCGTTTGTGCATTGGCACTGGGCGCTTTTATTTTCAACACCAGTGAGTTTGTGCCGGTCGGCATGCTCAGTGATATCGGTGCCAGCTTTGACATGCCGGCGGAGCATGTGGGCCTGATGCTGACCATCTACGCCTGGGTGGTGGCGCTGGCTTCGCTGCCATGCATGCTGCTGACCCGCAAGGTGGAGCGGCGCAAGCTGCTGATGGGGGTGTTTGCGCTGTTTATTGCCAGCCACGCCATCTCGGGCATGGCCAGCAGCTTTGAGATGCTGGTGGCCAGCCGACTGGGCGTGGCGCTGTCGCACGCGGTGTTTTGGTCGATCACGGCGGCGTTGGCGGTGCGGATTGCGCCTGCGGGCAAAAAAGCGCAGGCACTGAGCTTGCTGGCCACTGGCACCACGCTGGCGATGGTGATGGGCATTCCCCTGGGGCGCGTGGTGGGTGACTGGCTGGGCTGGCGCACCACGTTTTGGGCGATTGGTGCGCTGGCGGTGGTGGTCATGCTGGCGCTGGCCAAGTTGCTGCCCCTGCTGCCCAGTGAGAACGCGGGCTCGGCTTCCAGCATTCCGCTGCTGCTGCGCCGTCCTGCATTGGTGGCGCTGTATGTGCTGCTGGTGCTGGTGGTGACCGCGCAGTTCACGGTGTACAGCTACATCGAGCCTTTTGTGCAAGTGGTTGCAGGCCTGAGCGCGGATGTGACCACCATCGTGCTGCTGCTTTTTGGGGGTATGGGCATCATGGGCAGCGTGCTGTTCAGCGCCTACGGTGCCCGCTTTCCGCAAGGCTTTTTGCTGACATCGATCGCCGCGATGGCCGCCAGCTTGCTGCTGCTTTTGCCCGCCAGTAGCTCTGAAATGGCGCTGTACCTGCAATGCGTGGTGTGGGGCAGCGCCATGATGTGCATGGTGCTGGCGCTGCAGGCAAAGGTGCTGGCGCTGGCCCATGATGCGACGGACGTGGGCATGTCGCTGTTTTCCGGCATTTTCAACATCGGCATTGGTGCAGGCGCCTTGCTGGGCAGCCAGGTCAGTTTGCATACGGACATGCAGCACATTGGCTGGGTCGGTGGTGCTTTGGCCACTTTGGCCTTGCTGTGGTGCGCTTATGCCCAGCGCCGCTGGGGGCCGCGCGCAGCGGCATAAAAGCGCTGGCATTGCCGCAAGCGCGGCGTGGTCGCGAAGACGTGCATAGGGATGGTCGATATGGCCTTGCGCAACAGTGGCAATGCAGTATGCATACATAAAGAAATAGCTGCCAGCGCTTACCTATCCAGCGCTGGCAGCTATTGTTTTTTTAGGTGCGTTCTGTGATGGCGGGTGTTGGTCAGCGCTTAGGGTAGCTTCTGGAACAAGGCCACACACAGCGGCATCAGCAAAGCGGTGAGCACGCCGTTGAGCCCCATGGCCAGCGCGGCAAAAGCACCGGCCGTGGGGTTGATCTGGATGGAGCGCGCCGTGCCAATGGCGTGCGCGGTCAGGCCCTGGGCAAAGCCTTCCACGGCGGGGTCTTGGCTGCGTACGATGCGCAGCAGCAAGGGGGCCAGCATGCAGCCACTGATGCCGGTAACGGCCACGGCCACCGCCGCCAGTGAAGGCAAGCCGCCAAAGCGCTCCGCCATCGGCAAGGCAATCGGAATGGTGGCCGATTTGGGGGCCAGCGAAATCAGGGTCTCCCAACTGCCACCCAGTGCCCAGGCAATGCCCATGGCCGACAGCAGTGCCACCACACAACCCACCAGCAAGGCCACGGCAATCGGCTTCCACAGCGCATAAATGCGCGCGCGCTGGGCGTACAGCGGAATGGCCAGGGCCACGGTGGCTGGGCCAATCAGCAGGCTGAGCCACTGCACGCCTTGCTGGTAGGTGGCGTAGGGCGTGTCGGTGGCCAGCAGCACCCCCACGATGATGACCACCGATGGAAAGACCGGAATGAGCAGCGGGTGGCACCGAGAGCGCTTGTACAGCGCCAAGGTGACCAAATACACCGCCATGGTCAGCACCAGCCACGGCAGGTGGCTGTGGGACAGCTGCTGCAGCACGTCATGCAGCGGGCTCATGGCTGTGACTCCTGCGCGCTTTGCGGGGTGCGGGCCAGCATCCATTTGAACGTCAGCGCAGTGACCAAAAAAGTAATGGCGGCACCCGCCACGCCAGCCACCAAAAACGGCTGCCATTCTTTGGCGATGCGATCAAAGTGCAGCATCACCCCCGAGATGGTGGGGATGAACAGCAGCATCATGTTTTGCAGCAGGGTTTGGGAGGTCTGCTCCAGGGCCTGGGGCAGGCGCCCGTACAGCAGCAAGCCCAGCAGCAGGAGCAAGGCGCCAAGCAGCGCGCCGGGGAAGGGGAGTTGAAAAAACTGAACCAATGCCTCGCCCGCCAACTGAAAGGCGAACAAGGCCACAAGTGCATACAACATGACAACCGTTCATCAAAGCAATGGCTGCGCAGTCTAGGCGGTATCGCAGATTTGGCAATGCTTGTTTTGTTGCGCAGGTGACTAAGTATGTTTTTGGCTGCCAATGCTTATGTAGCAAGCGCTGTTAGCTATGCTTTTAATGAATTTGCCTGCTTTCTGTGCACGTTAATTCAGGGTAAATAAAAACAACGGCTTAGCGTGACTGGTGTATGGGTTGTGCAGAGTTGTCCACAGGGTTGTCCAGTGGTTTCGTGGAGAAGCAAGGGTTTGTACGTATATTTGTCAAGCCCCCGTGCCTCCACGGCGCTGGCGGGCCTGAGGCCCAGCGCCCAGCCTGACGGATCAGGCCCCGGCGATCTGCAAGACCTGCTGGCGCCAGAAAGCGGGCAGCAGATCAAACAACGGGGTTGGCAGACGTTGCAGCTGCGGTGTCTGCACCCCGGAGTTCAGCGCAGCCACAGGGGTGCTGACATCGACCTGGGCCAACTGCTGCATCCAGGCCGCGTTCAAACTTCCATCGGGCATGGGCTGCGAGAAGATGAGCTCCAGCATCTTGTGCGCTTGCGTGCTGCCGCGTTGTTCTGCCAGCCGGTAAAAACGCACCGCTTCGGCAAAGTTGGCCGGCACGCCTTGCCCGCGGTGGTACATCTGTGCCATCTCTAGCGCAGCCTGCGCTGCATTGCTGGTGCTGGCTTGGAGCGGGTCGCTGGTCGAGTGGTTGCTCACTTGCAGCACCTTGAGGTTATGGGCGGCCACGGACGAACGCGGCGCCACGCGGCGGAAGTACGTTTGTGCGCGCTCAACATCTTGGTCGGTAAAGGCCAGGATGCCCAGTTCAATGGTGGCAGGCACGTCGCCCGATGCGGCAGCGCGCTCCAGCAGCGCCACATCCTGTGGGGCGTACGCGCTGCTGTTGCTGCTGCGTGGGTTGGGCGCTGTGATGCGCAGTGGGTGCAGCTGCGTTGCCTGCAGCCACGCCAGGTAATCAGCGCGGCCGGGGTGCGTGGCACGCAGTTGCTCGATAGCGCGTGTGGCCGCCGCAGGGTTGGCGGGGGCGGAGCAACCATCCATCGTGCACCAAGCCAGTCCTGCATAAGCCCAGCTTTCTCGGCCCTGCCGTGCCGCACGTTCAAACCATTGCTGCGCCAGTGGGCGGTCTACGCGCACGCCTGCCCCATGCAGGTAGATCAAACCCAGTTGCCACGCGGCCTGCGCTGCAGCGGCGGTGCTGCCATAGCCGCTGGCTGGGGCAGCCATTTTTTGCAATTGCTGCAGCTCACGCCTCACAGTGCGGGCCTGCGTGTCTTTGGGCTGCAGCGTAGGGGCAGTAATCGGGGGGGCGCTGATCGGGGGCGGTGAGGTGGCTGAAGGCGCATCGATGCGTTGCACTTCGCTCTCCAGGGGGGCTGCACGCTCGCCGGCAGGTGCTGCCTCGATGGGCTGGGGCGCAGGAGCGGGCAGCTCAAATTGCGGCGCAGGGGCCGCACGGGTGCGGGGGGCCGCAGGCCCTGGCAGGGCCGCGAGCAGGGCTGCCACCCCCACCGCCAAGGCAGTGCCGGCTGCCCCCGCCAGTCCTTGGTGGTACCTGTGCAGTGGGCCGCGCATTTCAATTGGCTCCGTTGCTGTCTGCGGGTGCTTTGCGGCCCACTACGCTCCAGCGCATGATTTGCGCTACGTAGCCATCGGCCCCCAGCGCTTGCTGAAAGCGCTGTTGCAGACCGGGGATGCCCTGCACGTCTTTTACCGCGGTCAACGCAGGCCCTTGCAGCTCTGCTGGCAGCTTGGGCATGGCATCTTCGGCAGTAGCCATGCAGATCGCGCCTTCTGTGCCCGGTTTGCCCGCATCCAAAATAAAGCCTGGGTTGGCACTCATCCAGTCTGGAATGCGCACGGCCTGGTTGGCGGAGACCAAGGTGTTGAGCTGCAGCGCGTTGGGCAGCAGCCGGGTGACAGCGCCTGCGGTATCAACGTAGTAGCAATACAGGTGCGAGGTGCGCGACACCGTGGCCGACAGAAAAATTTGATCCCCTTCGCTGAAGGCTGGGCGCATGCCTGCCGGCTGCGGGTTCTCTATCTGCAGGTCGATGCTCCAGGGCACTGTGGCTGCAGGTGTGGGCTCCGCAGCCGCAGTGGTTAAGTGCCCGGTATTACTCCAGCCAATGCGGGTGAGCGCCCCCTCCGGGCCCAGCGCCACAAAATCGCGCAGCGCCGCTTCATAGGTGGGAAAGTCGATGATGCCTGTCACCACCACGCCGGTATCTGCTTGAAAGCGTGCCAGGGCGGAGCGCATCTCTGGGTGGTTGGCGCCCAGATCACCTTGGCTGCTGCTCAGGTAGCCCCGGCTGATGAGCGAAGAGCGCACCAGTCGCAGTTGGCCCGAGGTGCCACTTTCATTGAACCAGTCGCGCATCTGGCGCTGGAAATTGGGGTTGGTCTGGTCCAGCATCAGGCATTGCCAGTAGGGCACCCGCGCCCATTTGCCCACAAGTTCAATCATGGCCAGATCTACCAAAGTGCGCAGCGCCCCCCCGGTGCCCATGGCATAGTCGCGCCCGACATTGAAGCGCACCCCGTAGTTGTTGCCGATACGGCCCGCCAGATCCAGCCCTTCGCCAGCGCCCCCAATCACGACTTCATTGGCGGAGTCCAGCCCCGGGATGATGGTGCGCGTGCGAAAGTCGCCCAGGTGCACTTCCAGTGCAACGACGGTGGCGGAGTTGCTGTTGCTGTAGCCCAGATCCACCCGGTCGCTGGAGGCGCCGACGGTCTTGCGCTGGCTGGCAACGTTTTGGTCTACAAAAGCGATAGCGCCAGACACATACAGCGCAGGCCTTTGCAGCTGCATTTGGTTGTTGTTGAGCAAAATTGTCGTGAGGTTTTGCACCGTATCTTGGCGGGCAATGTCGACCTCGTAGTCCACATAGCGGAAAGCATTGCTCAGGTGCGACATCTGCGAGAGGGAGGTCACCACCATGTCTTTCACTGCCACAGGCACCCGGCCCGAAAAATCAGGAAATTGCTTGCTGCTGATGAGCGTGGTGGGCAGTTCTGCGGCCCGCAGCATGTGATCCATGCAGCTGAGTGAGTCAGAAAAGCTGGAGATGGAGCGAACCGGGCGCACGACCGGGCGGTTCATGGTGGTGACGGGTTCATGGGCACTGATGTGGCGCCGCGCATCCAACTGGCCACAGCCGCTGGCAAGCACCGCAGTGCCCAGGAGCAGCCAATGTCCAACCCGGCGTAGGGCGTTGTTGCGCGCCGGTGTATCACCACCCCATGCCACAGCCGCTGGTGTTGTGTATTCCATGATGACCTCTTCTTGTGCGACTGTGTGCCAGCCTGTGTTGTCCAGATGCTTGAGGTACAGGCGCGGCTGTGGCCCAGCCTGTGATATGAAAGGGGAGTCAGTTACAGATGTTGATGAGGTCGCCGCGCAAGACCACTACCTGGTCTTTGCCGGTGCTCTTCACACCTTGACCGCTGGCTGCAGATACGCTGCCAACCGATTGGTAGCACGTGGTCTGGGTGCCGTTGGTTTGCACGCTTTGCACCACATCTTTTTCGGTCTTGATATCGCCCGTATTGGGGGTGTAGGCCTTGGCGGTGTACCGGCTGACCTTGGCTGCCATGTCATCAGGCATGTCTTTGCGGTATTCGAGATTGCCTGAGCGAGCCAGTGGCGAAGTGGGCAGCTGCAAATAGGTGACACGGCCACTGATGGTGACCGGGTCTTCGCCAGGAGCAGCCCAGACAGTCAAAGAGTGCAGGCCGCAGAGGCAGACACCGAAGCAGAGAAAACGAGAGAGACCAGTCATGTCAGCTCCTTTTGCTGAAACCTGGGGTGCACGGCATCAGACCGTTTGACCGATCTGACGCCGTGCACCCGCAGCGTCAGCACTGCTGATAGTTTGAAAACTCACACGTTAGCGTGAGGCAAGCAGTCCGCAAGTTGGGCCGACGCAAACAGCGGGAGGTGGATCGCAGGAGTCATTGGAGGCAATGTTCTGGTAAGCCACTGCATTTGCACCGGTAGCTAGGTTGGCCACGGTAGCCCCGCCTGCAATGTAGGTGCTTTGGCTGGAGGTGCCAGAGATGTCCACCTTGCCATAGTTAGACGACATGTTTTGCACCGCAACGGTGTTCCTGCCCAGAGCCTTGTTGGACACATTGGTGTTGCCGTCCGTGATGCTCACAAACTGGCTGCTGGTACCACTGATCGTGATATCCCCCATATTGCTGGCGGCGTTTTGGTATGCAATCGCTGTGTCCTTGCAATTGGAGCCGTAGCAACCGCTGGAGCTGTTGGCTTCATTGGTTAGGGAGGCATTGGTCACATGAACTTCTTGCTCGGATTTACCTTTGACCCAGAAATGCTTGCTTTGCTCCACAGTGACGTCGCCGACATTCGAAGCCAAGTTTTGCACGGCTACATCACCAGCAGACTTTGCTTCGTTGCTGACGTGGGCATTGGTCAGAATGGTGGTTTGTTTCGATGTACCTTCGATCTGAGCGCCTCCTTTATTAGAAGAAACGTTCTGATTCGCATAGGTTTTGGAGTTGGCCGTGTTTTTCAGATAACCACCGTTCACAGATGCAATCTGGGTGGATGAACCACTGATCGATAGGGTGGTTGGCCCTGTCTGTCCGGCAGCCATTGCTGCAGTTGCGATAGCACTCAGGGCAAGAATTGCAAGCGATTTCATGATGTTTCTCCTGGAGGATCGGAAAAAAGCCCGAAAAAGATCAAGGGAGTTCGATCTTTTCTTCGGTCTATGACTTCACCAAACTCAGGCCTGATTCAGGGGTGCAAAGTTTGGTGGCGTCGGGATCCAGTGTGTGTGCTTGCGCCAACCTGCTCAATTCCCATAACTAGATGCGAATACGAGTTTGTAGTGCTAGAGGAAATGCATGAAAAATGCTCGAACCGCATATCAGATTTGCGCGTGTTGCTATTAAAAAAATTATGTATAAGCAGAATTTGCTTTGCAACAGAATGCATTTTTTGAAATTGTTTGCACCTATGGGTAAAAGTTGTTCATAGGTTTTCTATTTTGTCGTTGCAGCGCATAAAGGCACCCCGATTGATGCGTTCCAATCAATCGATGGATCAATAGATTCGCTTGTGTGGTCGGAGCACGCGGTGTGCGGATCGACTCACGCCCAGGAGGCTGCTGGATGGCGCGCCTCCGATGCCCGTGAATGTTTCGATCCTTCGAGGAAGCAGAAGTTCAGCAGTAGCACGCCCATGCGCATGGGGGGCGGCGGAAGGTTGGTCGCGCTCTACCAGCTCAGGTGCAGGCAGGTGCCACCACCATCCCGGGGGCTGATTTGCAGCTGGCCCCCGATCGCATGCGCGCGCTGGCGCATGTTGGCTAGCCCCATTCCTGCTTGCCCGCAGGTAGGTATGCCGCAACCGTTGTCTTCTACGCGCAGATGGCCTCGCTGGCTTGGTCTTTCTGTGCAAGCTGGGTCGTGGAGGTGAAGTGTGATCCAAATTTCACGGGCATGCGCATGCTGCAAGATATTGCTGATGGCTTCTTGCAGTATGGCGAGTATGTTTTGGGCAATTTGCCCTCGAGGCAGGTGATCGGACGATTGCATCGTATCGTCGTCACAGACATGCCAATGCAGCAAGATGCCACGGCGATCCAGCACGGGCTGAACGCGGTGCCTAAATCTGGCCATGCACATGGGCAATACGTCGTCTTGCCCATCCATGGAGTCGACAATCAACCGCAAATTCAGCAGGCCTTGCTCCAGGGTTTGTTGCAGCACGGGGTCTGGTTTGTTGATACACAGCGATAGCGCATACACCAGTTGGCTACCAAGTACATCGTGCAGAGAGTGGGCGATTCTGCGGCGCTCGGTTCGTATTTCTTGCGAGGGGCGCACACTCTTTCGGCGCCGCCACAGTCTGTGGCGATACGCTTTGGCCAAGTACCAGATGCACATGCATGTGCTGGAGATCACGGACAGATAAGACATCCAGCGCACAAAAGCTGCAGATGTTGCGGGCATGTACCAGAGCCAGCATAGCCCCAGCATCAGCTGCCATGACCAAGTTGCAAGTCGCCAAAGCATGGTGAACCGCACTAGAAATCAGCCACTCCCCAATTCACAGCAAGCCACGCATCAGCGCAAAACGAACTGCTTGCGCACGCGTGTGCACTTGCAACTTGCAGTAAATACTTTTGATGTGTGCGTTCACCGTGGTGGTGCTGATTTCGAGCTGATGACCGATCTCTGCGCTGGTGTAGCCGTTTGCCACCATCCGCAGTACCTTGCGTTCGCGTGCGGAAATGAGGTCAGCAGCGCAGGAAGGTGAGGCGGATGGAGGAGAAGCAACAATGTTTTTGTCGAAGCGCTGTAACAACCTTCGGGCCAAGCTAGGAGTGATGGATGCACCGCCGTTTGCCACTTGAAGCACCGCTTGGACGTAGCTGCCAAACCAAGAGTTTTTGACCAGGTAGCCTGTGGCCCCCACTTCGAAGGCGCGCAAGACCTGTTCTTCGGTTTCAACAACGGAAACCACGATGGCTTCTGCCGTAGGGCGCAGGCTTTTCATCACATCGATCAGCTCTAAGCCGTCGTCGTTTCCGTTGCCCAGGTTCAGGTCAACCAGCATGACATCGAAATCATGCTGTCGGATGCATTTGCGTGCCTCGCGCAAGCAACTGGCCTGTGCGACGACCACCGTCCGGTGGTCATTCATGACCTCTTGAGCAATGACCATGCGTACGTGGCTGTCGTCATCCACCACCATCACCCGAATTGGTTTTTCAGCTTGGCCCGCCAGAAAGTCTGGCCATGTGGAGGACAAGCTTCTGTCAGCGGGGTACTTATGCAGCGTCACTGTGTCTTGATGCTGCGTGTTGTTTACGTTCACGATGCTCTCCCGCGCCTTGGGCTTGCGTGCAGTGCATGGAAGCACTGGACACAGTTATTTAACAAAAAATCACGTTTCAAGGGGGTAGAGTTTTTCGCAAAACGAAACGTTGCGCTTGTCAGTAAAAAGCCCAATCTTGCATGTGCAGAAAAAATTCAAGTCTGTCGTTGTGGAGGAAAGCAGTCTTTACACGCTGCAGACAGCGATCCTATGTTGGAGGTCATCGATTTTGTTACGCCCAGTTGCTGAACGTAATCAGTTGGAACCGTTTGAACCAAGTGCGCTTACGTTCACGTGTCTTGCTGCCAAAGTCGCTGGGGATGATTCAGCCCTTACGGTTTTTGAGCCTCCACGGAAGTCAATTTATTCAGCAGGAGAGGGAGGTGCCTTAATGATGCGGTTTGGGGCTGGGTGATTACGTCTGCCAGGGTGTAGCAGTCAAGATGCTGCAAAAAGGCTTTGAGGGCGCCATTCAGAATGCAGGTCAGCGCACAGCCTCCTGTGAGACGACATTGGTTGTTAGGCCCCAGACATTCGACGAGGTTGAAGTCGGGCTCAATGCTGCGAACCACTGCCCCGAGTGGGATTTGGTCAGGGGCTTTGCTGAGGTGCAGTCCCCCGTGCTTGCCACGCACCGTGGTGATCCACCCTTGCTGTGCCAGCAGTTGGGATACTTTCATCAAGTGCGCTTGTGAGATATCAAAAGCGGTGGCAATTTCGCTGATAGTGCACAAGCGCTCTGTGTGGTGGCCGCTGTAGATAAGGACTCGCAGCGCGTAGTCAGTGAGAGTGGTGAGGCGCATCTTCTTTTAATGGGGTGGTCGCTGAATTGGTATGGGTTTGCCGGGGCGCTGATCAGCCCGGGGGCGTACGAGCCAAGGCACAAATCGCCACAAGTACAAGGCGAACGCTAAAACCCAGCATAGGGCACTGGCATGCAGCCACGGTAGCGGATGGGTGCTGACGCTCAGTGCTGTGAGGCGCAAAACAATGGCGACAGCGACCAAGCCATAGCTGCACACCATGCTGAAATCTGCAACCAGTGCTCTGCCCGTATGTCCAAGCGCTGTGCGCGTAATCATGCCAATGATGAGTGCGCCAAACCCCGCCATCCCCAGCATGTGGATGGGCCATGACAGGCGGGATGTCCAACCCATGGCATAAGCTGCAGCAACCCACAAACCCAGACCAAGTCCGAGGTATCCCAGATAGAGAATCCAGAGTAAAGGAGTGCGCATGACGGACCAAGGCTTCCAAGCGATCACATGCCACAGTGTGATCAGCCCCGCAGCGGCCAAAAACAGGGTTGCCCATTGGTTAAATCCGAATGACCACGTGAGAATTCCCAAAGTGGCTAAGGCAGCTTGCCATTGGCCGCTGCGTGTGTGTCGGTTGAGCGTTAGCTGGGGGAGTGCGCGGCTGGCAAAAAATGGAATAACCCGGCGCGCGATGAGCAAGGCGATCACGGACATACAGAGCATGCCTATGAAGAAGTAATGCATCACGATGACGTACTCAAGCTGCTGCCAGCAAGCGTAGAGATAGGCGGCGTTAGCCGCCGCCATACCCAGCAGCAGCGCAACCAGGATGTAGTTGTGCCGACTTCGACGGGCAAACAAACATCGACCGATTGCAAACGCGGAGACACTCAGAAACAGCAGGTCGGCGATGCTCGCGATACCGAAGGCTGTGGTTCCTGGGAGTAAGAATCCAACTCGTGCTACCGCCCATAGCAAGACAAGGCCACCTAGCGCTGGGCCTTGCAATGGATTCAAGCCTGTCCAGTTGTTGGTAGCAGTCAGTAGAAAGCCCACGGTAATCGCTGCAATAAAGCCCCAGAGCATTTCGTGAGCGTGCCAGAAGACGCCAGCGACTACACCTTGCAGGAGGAATGGAGCAAACACCCATAGCGATACCGCCACTATGGCCCAGAGTGCGCCACAGAGGTACAGCGGCCGAAACCCCAGTTCCAGAAAGGCTTTCAGAGACGGGCGGTGCTGAGGCTGCAGGGAGGACGGTTCCTGGATTTTTAGAAGGCTATTCATTGCAGTTTTTTCAGTAAATACCAAAATTTCATGCAGAGTAGATGTTTCCAAAAATAATATTTGCGTCAATCAATTAATTATTGATGTAAATCAATAATTGAGGTAATTTATTGGTATATAGACTAAAATAATATTTTTTATGTAATTTTGGTTGGGCGATGTTTTTTAATAGAGATTGTTGTTAGAGTGTTTTTAATTGATCTGGAAAACAAGATTTGAATATATATTTGATGTGAATCAATTGAGTGGATTGGCAATATCTCTAAAGTGGTTGCAAGTGTTCTGATCGCTGCGGGTTTGAGTGGATTGAAGTTCTGGCAGAGCATCTGTAACGTAAACCGTCATCCAGAAAGGTGGCTATGCTTGAAAAAAATAATCCCACGGCACGCAAAGAAGAGCTGCGCAGCTTTGCTTTTCTAACGGTAGTGATGGCACCGGTGTTGGCTGGTTTGATCATTGCTGGCTACGGCTTCCTGGTCTGGATCTACCAGATGTTTGCGGGCCCTCCGCATGCCTGAAACCCTGCATCTGATGGTGGATGAACTCCACATTGCCAGTCTGGTGGTTCATACGATGCCGCAAGCGCTTGATCCTGTAGGGCAGGCGCTGGCCAAGATGGACTCCATCCAAGTGCATGGCACCCATCCAGATGGCAAGCTGGTAGTCACCTTGGAAGGGCCTAGTGCGGACTTCATCCTGGATCAGGTGGCGCAAATTCGGTTGGTTGATGGTGTGTTGAACGTCTCACTGGTGTATCAGCACGCAGAACCCCGGCAATTACTTAACGAGGGGGTCTCCAATGACTAGTACCCGTCGCGATTTTGTTCGTCAAACTGCTGCTGCCGCTGCTGGCGCTGTGGCAGGCATTCCCATCCACGCCATCTCTCAGGAGGGCGCAAAAGCAGGTGGTGCCGCCACCATGAAGTGGTCCAAGGCGCCCTGCCGCTTCTGTGGCACCGGCTGCGGCGTGATGGTGGCCGTCAAGGACAACCGGGTGGTGGCGACCCAGGGTGATCCCCAGGCCGAAGTGAATCGGGGCCTCAATTGTGTCAAGGGCTACTTCCTGTCGAAGATCATGTATGGCGAGGACCGTCTGACACGGCCGCTGCTGCGCATGAAAAATGGCAAATACGCCAAAGATGGGGAATTCCAGCACGTGTCATGGGATACCGCGTTCGATGTGATGGCCCAGCAATTCAAGAAGGCGCTCAAGGAAAAGGGGCCGTCCGGCTTGGGCATGTTCGGCTCGGGCCAGTGGACGGTCTGGGAAGGCTATGCCGCATCCAAGCTGTTCAAGGCCGGCTTCCGCTCCAACAATATCGATCCGAATGCGCGCCACTGCATGGCCTCGGCGGTGGCGGGCTTCATGCGCACCTTCGGCATGGACGAGCCTATGGGCTGCTATGACGACATCGAAGCTACGGACACCTTTGTGCTTTGGGGCTCGAACATGGCAGAAATGCATCCTGTGCTCTGGACGCGCGTGACGGATCGCCGTTTGAGCGCACCGAACGTCAAGGTGGCCGTGTTGTCTACCTTTGAGCACCGTTCGTATGAACTCGCGGACATTGAGCTGACCTTCAAGCCGCAGACCGACCTGGCGATCCTGAACTACATTGCCAACCACATCATCACCACAGGGCGTGTGAACCAGGAGTTTGTGGCCAAGCACTGCAATTTCAAATTGGGCAATCCGGACATCGGTTATGGCTTGCGTCCAGAGCATCCTCTGCAAAAAGCTGCCAAAAATGCCGGTGATCCGAATGGTGCCAAGCCCATGACTTATGAGGAGTACGCCAAGTTCGTCTCCACGTACACCTTGGAATACACCACCAAACTGACAGGGGTTCCTGCCAACCGGCTCAAGGAGTTGGCCGAGCTGTACGCAGACCCCAAGCGCAAGGTGGTGTCGTTCTGGACCATGGGCTTCAACCAGCATACGCGCGGCGTTTGGGCCAACAACCTTGTCTACAACATCCACCTGCTCACCGGCAAGATCGCAACCCCGGGCAACAGTCCATTCTCGTTAACTGGTCAGCCTTCGGCATGTGGCACGGCGCGCGAAGTAGGTACGTTCTCGCACCGCTTGCCCGCGGATATGGTGGTTACCAATCCCGAGCACCGCAAGACCGCGGAAAAAATCTGGAAGTTGCCCGAGGGCACCATTCCCGATAAACCCGGCTATCACGCCGTGCAACAGCACCGGATGCTCAAGGATGGCAAGCTCAATGCCTACTGGGTCATGGTGACCAACAACATGCAGGCCTCCGCTAACATGGTGCAAGAAGGCTATCCGGGCTATCGCAATCCGGACAACTTCATTGTGGTGTCGGATGCCTATCCCACCGTCACCGCGACCTCGGCGGACCTGATCCTGCCTACCGCCATGTGGGTGGAAAAGGAGGGTGCCTATGGCAATGCCGAGCGCCGCACGCACTTCTGGCATCAACTGGTCAACGCGCCGGGCGAAGCACGTTCGGACTTGTGGCAACTGATGGAGTTTGCCAAGCGCTTCAAGATCGAGGAGGTGTGGCCTGAGGAACTCCTGGTCAAGGCCCCGCAGTACCGAGGCAAGACCATGTTTGATGTGCTGTACCGCAATGGTCAGGTGGACAAATTCCCCGTGACCGACATGGAGGCAGGGTACAACAACCATGAGGCCGAGTTGTTTGGCTTTTACCCCCAGAAGGGGCTGTTCGAAGAGTACGCAGCGTTCGGGCGTGGTCATGGCCACGATCTGGCGCCGTTCGATGTCTACCACCAGGTGCGTGGCTTGCGCTGGCCTGTCGTCAATGGGCAGGAGACCAAGTGGCGTTACCGCGAGGGGACCGATCCGTATGTGAAGCCGGGGACCGGTTTCGAGTTCTATGGCCACAAGGATGGCAAGGCGGTCATTTTCGGCCTGCCTTATGAGCCAGCCGCCGAGGCTCCCGATAAGGAATATCCGTTCTGGCTGTCTACCGGCCGTGTGCTGGAGCACTGGCACTCCGGATCCATGACCCGGCGTGTGCCCGAGCTGCATCGTGCCGTGCCGAACGCGCTGTGCTACATGCATCCTGACGATGCCAAGGCGCTCGGCTTGCGCCGGGGCAGTGAGGTCGAAGTTGCCTCGCGCCGCGGCGCCATTCGCTCCCGCGTGGAGACCCGTGGTCGCAACAAGCCACCGCGAGGTCTGGTCTATGTGCCATGGTTTGATGCCAGCCAGTTGATCAACAAGGTGACGCTGGACGCGACCGACCCGATCTCGTTGCAAACCGACTTCAAGAAGTGTGCCGTGAGGCTGACCAAGGTCTGAGCACAAGCAGAGGAGCACCCCATGAAATGCATACAGAAACTGGGAATGGCGCTGATGCTGTGTCTCGGTGTGGTCACCGCGACCGACACGGCCTTCGCCGAGCCCTTGTACGACAAGGCCCGCGGCACGGCTCCCTTGCTGGAAACCACCAAGCCACCGGTGCTGGGCAATCCCATCAACGATGATGTGCGCCGCACGCGCAACTACGCGCAGCAGCCGCCCGTGATCCCGCACCGCATCGATGGCTACCAGGTCGACAAGAACTTCAACAAGTGCATGGATTGCCACTCCCGCGCCAAAGCGGAAGTCTCTCAGGCGATCCCGGTCTCCATCACCCACTACCAGGACCGCGATGGCAATACCCTGGCGCAGATCTCGACCCGGCGCTACTTTTGCGTGCAGTGCCATGTGGGGCAGGACAATGCGACGCCTTTCGTAAGAAATACATTCCAGGATGTGGACAGCCTGCTCCTGAAAGCATTGCAAAATCCTGCGAACGCATCCAAGAAACCATGAACTGGGGCACAAGTATGCTGCAATTACTCAAGCGCTACTGGGCCGTCATACGGCGCCCTAGCGTGCATTTCAGCCTTGGGTTCCTGACGATTGGAGGGTTCATTGCGGGCATCCTGTTCTGGGGGGCTTTCAATACCGCGATGGAGGTCACGAACACTGAGAAGTTCTGTACGGGTTGCCATGAAATGCGTGACAACGTTTTCGCCGAGCTGAAGAGCACCATCCACTACACCAACCGTTCCGGGGTGCGCGCGATCTGCTCGGACTGCCACGTGCCGCACAACTGGACCGACAAGATGGCGCGCAAGATGCAGGCGTCCAAGGAGGTGTGGGGCAAGATCTTTGGCACAGTGGACACACCGGAAAAATTTGATGCCAAGCGCCTGGAACTGGCGCAGCACGAATGGGCACGCCTGAAAGCCAACGATTCCCTGGAATGCAGAAACTGCCACAACTACGACTCCATGGACTTCACACGCCAAAGTCAGCGGGCGCAGAACATGCATTCCACCTACCTGGCGAACAAGGAAAAAACCTGCATCGATTGCCACAAGGGGATTGCCCACCAGCTGCCACACATTCCTCCGGGCGTGGGCCCCAGTGACAGCCCGGGTCAGGTGGTCCCAGCCCCTGTTGCCATGGCCAAGCCCTGATCGCATGGTGTCTGCGGAGCATGCGCCACGGAGCCTGGACGTTGCTGGCTTTGGCTGTCTCCGCAATGGCCGTGTGCTGTTGCGTCAGATCGATTTCAGCCTGCAGGCCGGCCAGGTGCTGCAGCTCAAGGGCAGCAATGGTGCTGGCAAGAGCACCTTGCTGCGCAGTCTGGCCGGGCTGATGCCCTGGCGTGCCGGGGCGCTGGCATGGTGCGGTCAGCGTGTCATCGCATCCAGCCCCGCGTTCCAGCGGCAGCTGTCGTACCTGGGGCACCAGTGCGGCATGAGCGATGCCCTCAGTGGGATCGAGAATCTGCGTTTCGCACTCCAACTGCAGGCCGTGCCCTGGTCCGGTGAACGTGCGGCCCAGGTGCTGCGCGCACTGGATGTCCTGGATGTGGCTGCGCGTCCTTTTGGCCGCTTGTCCCAGGGGCAGCGACGGAGGGTGGCGATTGCCCGGGTCCAGCTCAGTGAGCGCCCGCTGTGGTTGCTCGACGAGCCAGACAATGCGCTGGATGCACAGGGCAGCGCCTTGCTGGTGCAACTGCTGTCTGCACACGCCCAGGCAGGTGGGCTGGCGATGGTGGTCAGCCATCGCGGGCTGCTGGTGTCTGGTGTGCCGTCCCCGGTATTGGACTTGAGTGCCCCCTCAGCGGCTCCGGCACAGCAGGAGGCACCATGCTGAGGGCGGTGGTGCTGCGCGAGCTGCGTCTGGCCGTTCGCCGGCCGGCCGATGCCCTGAGTGGTCTGGCGTTTTTCCTGATGGTGGGCAGCCTGTTTCCGCTGGCTTTGGGGCCGGACAGCGCCTTGCTCCGGCAGATCGCGCCTGGCGTTGTCTGGGTGGCGGCCTTGCTGGCGGTCTTGCTGGGCCAGCACCGCCTGTTCGAGGGGGATCATGCAGACGGTTCACTGGAGCAGTGGTTGTTGGCCCCTGCACCTTTGCCCCTCCTGGTGGGGGTGAAGGTGGGGGCGCAATGGCTGGTGGGTACGCTACCGCTGTTGCTGGCCACGCCACTGCTGGGCTGGCAATATGGCCTGGGCGAGGAGGTGATGGGGGTGCTGCTGCTGTCACTGGCCTTGGGCACACCCAGCCTGTGCGTGCTGGCGGCCCTGGGGGCTGCGCTGACCCTGGGCGTGCGGGGCGCTTTGCTGCTGGTGCTGGTCGTGCTGCCGCTGAGCGTGCCGATCCTGATCTTTGGCAGCCATGCCGTGACCCAGTCCTTGCTGGGGCTGCCTGCGGCCCCCGCGTTGAATTTGCTCGGCGCATGTTTGTGCCTGGCGCTGCTGGCTGGCCCCTGGGCGATTGCGGCGGCGCTGAGGCTGGCGCTGGAATGATATGAATCCCTCCCCTGTTGCTTCTTCTCCTCGATCGCCGCGTGCTGCGGCTGCAGGTTTTCGCTGGCGCCAACTGGCCTCCCCCCCCGTGTTCGATCACTGGGCACAACGCCTGTGGCCGTGGCTGGCCGTGCTGGCGCTGGCGTTGGCCGTGGCCGGGCTGTGGGTGGGTTTTTTCGTGGCCCCCACTGACCACCAGCAGGGCGAGGTCTATCGCATCATCTTTTTGCATGTGCCTGCGGCCTGGATGTCGATGTTCATTTATGTGGTGGCGGCGGTGCACGCGGGGCTGGGCTTGGTCTACCGCACCCGCCTGTCACCGCTGCTGGCGCGCGCCTTGGCGCCCACCGGGGCCCTGTTCACCGTGATCGCGCTGTGGACCGGCGCGGCCTGGGGCAAGCCCACCTGGGGCGCATGGTGGGTGTGGGACGCGCGGCTGACGTCGGAGCTGATCCTGCTGTTTCTGTACCTGGGCTACCTGGGAGTGGCCTCGGCCATTGAAGACCCCGAACGTGCCGACGCGGCCGGTGCCATCGTGTTGCTGGCGGGCGTGGTGAATGTGCCCATCATCTATTTTTCGGTGCAGTGGTGGAGCACCCTGCACCAGGGGGCCACAATCCGCATGGATGCTGCCCCCAGCATGACCCACACCATGCTGGCGGGCATGCTGCTGATGACCCTGGCGTGCTGGGCCTATACGCTGGCCGTGTGCTTGCTGCGCACGCGCTGCCTGATCCGAGAACGTGCCGCAGAGGAGCAACTGTGATGGCGACACATAGTTTTTACATCGCACTGGCCTATGGTGTCAGCGCAGCGCTCCTGCTGCTTGAAATTCTGGCGCTGCTGTGGCGCTGGCGTTGGCCGCGACAGGGCCCCGAACTGCGCGACCCTGAGGGAGATGCTGAATGAAACCCCGTCGAAAGCGCCTGCTGTGGGTGCTGGTCGGCGTGGCCCTGGTGGGGCTGGCCGTCACCCTGGTGCTGCGCGCACTGGATGCGAATGTCATGTTTTTCTACAGCCCCAGCCAGATCCACGCGGGCGAAGCGCCGCAGGGTGCGGCCTTTCGCATCGGTGGCCTGGTGGAGGTCGGCTCGCTGCAGCGTTCCACCGATGGCCTGCAGGTGCAGTTCATGGTGACCGACGAGGTGCAGCGCGTGCCGGTGCGCTACCAGGGCCTGTTGCCCGATCTGTTCCGCGAAGGCAAAGGGGTGGTCGCATCCGGCAAGCTGCAGGCGAATGGTTTGTTCGAGGCCTCCGAAGTGCTGGCCAAGCACGATGAGAACTACATGCCCCCGGAAGCGGCCAAGGCACTGGAAGACGCCGCGCGGACATCAAGGGGGCAGCCATGATGGCGGAGCTGGGGGTGTTTGCGCTGGTGCTGGCGCTGATCGTTGCGCTGGTGCAGGCCACGCTGCCGTTGCTGGGTGCCCAGTGGGGGATCGCTGCCTGGGTGCGCTTGGCGCGGCCCGCCGCCGCCCTGCAGTGCCTGCTGTCGCTACTGGCGGCGGGTGTGCTGTTCTGGTGCTTCGGCACGCAGGACTACTCCGTGCTGTACGTCGCGGCCAACTCGCACAGCGATTTGCCCATGATCTACAAGCTGACGGCCTTCTGGGGCGGGCATGAAGGCTCCATGCTGCTGTGGCAGGTGCTGCTGGCCTGTTGGAGCGCGGCGGTCGCCTGGCGCAGCCGCGCATTGCCGGCCGATTTCGTGGCGCGCGTGCTGGCGGTGCTGGGCTGGGTCAGCGTCGGGTTTCTGCTGTTCGTGCTGTTTTTGTCCAATCCGTTCTTGCGTTTGGTGCCGGCCGCGCTGGAAGGTAAGGATCTGAATCCCTTGCTGCAGGACCCGGGCATGGTCTTTCACCCTCCACTGCTGTACATGGGCTATGTGGGTTTTGTGGTGCCGTTCGCGTTTGCGCTGGCGGCCCTGATTTCGGGCGAGCTGGGCGCCGCCTGGGCGCGGTGGTCGCGGTCCTGGACGCTGGCTGCCTGGGGCTTTCTGACACTGGGCATCCTGCTGGGCAGCGCCTGGGCGTATTACGTGCTGGGCTGGGGGGGCTGGTGGTTCTGGGACCCGGTGGAAAACGCCTCCTTCATGCCGTGGCTGGTGGGTACGGCCTTTCTGCACTCGCTGATCGTCACGGACCAGCGCGGCGCATTCCGCAGTTGGTCAGCATTGCTGGCGATCTGCGCGTTTTCGCTGTGCCTGCTGGGTACGTTCCTGGTGCGCTCCGGGGTGCTGACCTCGGTCCACGCGTTTGCGGTCGATCCGGGGCGCGGCCTGTTCATCCTGTGCTTCATCGTGGCGGTGGTGGGCGTATCGCTGTGGCTGTACGCCTGGCGGGCGCCGGAGCTGGGCACCGGGGGCGGGCAGTTCGCCTTGCTGTCGCGCGAAACCCTGCTGCTGGTGAACAACGTGCTGTTCTGCGCTGCGGCCCTGGCCGTGCTGATCGGCACGCTGTACCCCCTGGCACTGGATGTGCTGCGCAACGAAAAGATCTCGGTCGGCCCTCCGTATTTTGAAGCGGTCTTTCTGCCGCTGGTCCTGCCGGCGCTGGCCTTGATGGGTTGTGGCACGGTGGCCCGCTGGAAGCAGGGCGCGGGCCGCGAGCTGTGGCAGCGGCTGCGCGTGGCCCTGGTGCTGACCGTAGTGAGCGTGGGCGTGCTGGGCCTGACCCAGGCTGGGTCCATCACGCCCGTGACCTTGCTGGGGGTGGCCCTGGGCCTGTGGTGCCTGCTGAGCACGCTGGCGCATGCCGTCCAGCGCCTATTGCCTGCGGTGCGGCAAGGCGCAGGCTGGCAGCGCGTGGCCCGTCAGCCATGGGGCTGGTGGGGCACGGTGATGGCGCATGCCGGTGTGGGCGTGTTCGTGATGGCCGTGAGCCTAGCCAACGGGCTGGAGACCAAGCGCGAAACCCATGTGGCCCAGGGTCAGAGCGTGGAGGCCGACCGTTACCGCTTTACCCTGGTGGGGCTGTCCTCGGTGGAGGGGCCCAACTACGATGCCCAGCGCGCCCACTTTCGCGTCAGCGATGGGGACCAGAGCTGGGACATGTACCCCGAAAAACGTGCCTACCGGGTGCAGACCATGGGGCTGAGCCAGGCGGCTATCGACAGCCGATGGACGCGCGATGTGTTCATCGCACTGGGCGAGCCGCTGGATGAGACCGGGCAGGCCTGGACCGTGCGTCTGCAGGTCAAACCCTGGATGGAGTGGATCTGGATGGGGACTTTCATGATGGCACTGGGGGCGGGCTTGAGCCTGCTGGACAAGCGTTTTCGCACCGGGCGCCAGCGCGTGCCCCGTGCCGCGCGCAGCGCTGTGGCACACAAGGTGGCGTGATGCGTTTTGTCATTCCTTTGGCGGTTTTCCTGGGGCTGGCGGTCATGCTGGGCCTGGGCTTGCAACGTGATCCGCGGGCGCTGGAATCGGCCCTCTTGCAGCAGCCGGTGCCGGTGTTCGATCTGCCGGTGCTGCAGGGGCCGGAAGGCGCCCGGCTGACGCCCCAGGCGCTGCAAGGCCAGGTCTGGCTGCTGAACGTCTGGGCCTCCTGGTGCGCGCCCTGCCGCCAGGAGCTGCCGATCCTGGTGGAGATGTCACGCAAGGACGGTGTGGCCCTTTATGGCCTGAACTACAAGGACCAGTCCGCCAAGGCCCAGGCCCTGCTGCGCGTGGCCGGCAACCCGTATGTGGCTTCTGCGGTGGATGCCGATGGCCGGGTCGGCATGGACTTTGGGATCCATGCCGTGCCGGAAACCTTTGTGATCGATGCCCAGGGCCTGGTTCGCTACCGCCACCTGGGGCCGGTGACGCCCGAGGTGTGGAACGACAAACTGATGCCTGTGGTGAGGGCTGTGCAATGAAACCCTGGTCCCTGGCGCTGTGCGCCGCCCTGCTTAGCCCCGGTGTCTTCGCCGCGCAAGACCTGGAACTGGAGGCGCGCGAGGCGGCCCTGGCCGCCCGGCTGCGCTGCGTGGTCTGCCAGAACCAGACCGTGGCCGAATCCCAGGCGCCGATCGCCAAGGACATGCGCAAAGAAATTGCGGTGCAGCTGGCGCAGGGCCGCAGTGACGCCGAGGTGGTGGCCTTCTTCGAGCAGCGTTATGGCAGTTTTGTGCGCTATGCACCGCCGTGGAAGCCTTCGACCTGGGTGCTGTGGTGCGCCCCGTTTGTCGTGCTGCTGGGCGGCTTGCTGCTGCTGTGGCGCACGCTGCGCCGGCGCCACCAGAGCGTGGCCCGCCCGGGATTGAGCCCGCAGGAGCGGGCGCGGGCCCAGGCGTGGCTGGAGAACCGCCAGGACACACCGACACCGGAGGACCGTCCATGAGCGATATGGTGGGATTGTGGCTGGGGGCGCTGGCCCTGGTGCTGCTGTGCCTGGCGGTGCTGCTGCCCAGTTTGCTGCGGGATGCGGCCCAGCCGGTGACCGGCAGCGATGACGCCCTGCGGGCGCTGTACCTGGCCCAGCTGCAGGAGCTGGCGCGGGAGCACCGCGCCGGCAACCTTGATGCGGCCGATCTGACCCAGGCCGAGGACGAATTGCAGCGCCGCCTGCTGCAGGAGTTGGCGCAGCGCGCGCAGCCCCGGGCCTGGCGGCAGCGGCCGTGGCTGCCACGCGCCAGCGCCCTGGTGCTGGCCGTGCTGCTGCCCGTGGCGGCATGGGGGCTGTATGTGCAGGTGGGCGATCCGCAGGCCGCGGCCCGCCTGGCCCAGGCGGATGCCATGGGCCACAGCGCGGGCCAGGCGCAGGTCGAGGCCATGGTGGCCGGCCTGGCGCAGCGCTTGCAGACGCTGCCCGACAACCTGCCGGGGTGGGTGATGCTGGCGCGCTCCTACGAAACCCTGGAGCGCTATGCCGATGCCGCCCAGGCCTACCAGGGCGCGCTGCAGACGGCGCAAGCCCAGGGCCTGGAGGCCACGGAGCAGGCGCGCCTGTGGGCGGACCTGGCGGATGCCCAGGCCTCCGCACAGCAGGGGCGCCTGGACGGTGCGGCGGGCGCCGCGATCACCCAGGCGCTGAACCTGGACGCGCAGCAACCCAAGGCGCTGGCGCTGGCCGGTGCGGCGGCCTTGCAGGCGGGCAATCCGCGGGTGGCGCGCGACCACTGGCAGGCGCTGCTGGCCTTGCTGGAGCCTGGCTCCGACGTGGCACTGCAGGTGCAGGATGATCTGGTGAAGTTGGAGCTGCTGCTGCGCGAGCCTGGCCGTTGAGCGGTTTTGACGCGTGGCGTGTCTGAACGGCAGGCCACACACAGCATCTGCTGTTCAGTCAGGAGGCTGTACGCCTAAATTGCCCGTAGTTAACAGTTTGGGTGATGGTTAAAGGTTCGGGATGTGATTCATGCAACCAACATTTATTGCATCAAGCAGCACTAAACCGTCTGGTGCTACGAGACTGTTGCGTGAATTGAACCTGGCCAGTCAAGAGTTCGTGTCGCGACTCTCGGGGGGTTACCAGAGTTTTTTGAAATAGTGTTGCAGAGTAGGCGGCTGGTGCATACCTAAAAACTCATTACATAAACACTGCAACTTGCTTGTGCGCGCACAAAATAAAAAAGCCAGCTTGTGCTGGCTTTCTTGTTCTGAAAATTTCATTCATCACATTGACGAATAAAGAACTCTGTTACAAAGTTTTTGTCTTTGTACATGTGATGGTGCCCGGGGCCGGAATCGAACCGGCACGCCTTGCGGCGGCGGATTTTGAGTCCGCTGCGTCTACCAATTCCACCACCCGGGCTGAGAAAGGTAAAACGCCAACATAGTTGGCGTTTTGCAAGCGATTAAACTTGGTTGCGAGGGCTGGATTTGAACCAACGACCTTTGGGTTATGAGCCCAACGAGCTACCAGACTGCTCCACCTCGCGATAATTTTTTGCGCTGATTGACGTTGTCACAAATTAATATTTGTGGTGCCCGAGGCCGGAATCGAACCGGCACGCCTTGCGGCGGCGGATTTTGAGTCCGCTGCGTCTACCAATTCCACCACCCGGGCATCATCAGTGCATGCCCGGAATTATGGCACAGTTATGTCTATGCAAAAAAAATATTCTTCGATTGAATCTGCCATTGGCTCAACCCCGCTCGTTGCCTTGCAGCGCATTGATGCGCAAAGCAATGCCGATCGCGGGAATGTCATTTTGGGGAAGCTTGAAGGCAACAACCCAGCGGGTTCGGTGAAGGATCGCCCCGCCTTATCAATGATTCAGCGCGCGCAGGAGCGTGGAGAAATCAAGCCCGGTGATACGTTGATTGAAGCGACATCGGGCAATACCGGTATTGCTTTGGCCATGGCTGCGGCTATCAAGGGTTACCGCATGGTGCTGATCATGCCGGAGGATCTGTCGATCGAGCGGGCCCAGACGATGAAGGCCTATGGTGCCGAGCTGATTTTGACGCCCAAGAGTGGCGGTATGGAATATGCCCGTGATCTGGCCGATCAGATGGTGGCCCAGGGTAAGGGGGTGGTGCTGGATCAGTTTGGTAACGAAGACAATCCACGCGCCCATTACGAAACCACAGGCCCTGAAATTTGGGCGCAGACCGGGGGTGAGGTGACGCACTTTGTCAGCGCCATGGGTACCACGGGCACCATTACGGGGGTGGCCAAGTTTCTGAAAGAAAAGAATCCGAACATCAAGATCATCGGTGCCCAGCCTTCAGAGGGTTCACGCATTCCCGGTATCCGCAAGTGGCCCGAGGAATACCTGCCCAAAATTTACGATGCATCCCTGGTGGATGAGTTGGTCTATGTGACGCAGGATGATGCTGAAGATATGGCCCGCCGTATGGCGCGTGAAGAAGGTATTTTTGCGGGGATTTCGGCTGCGGGTGCATGCTGGGTCGCGCAGGAGATAGCCAAGCGAGAGCAAAACGCCACCATTGTCTTTATCGTGTGCGATCGCGGTGATCGTTATTTGTCCACCGGTGTGTTTCCTGCTTAAGGCCCGCGCATTCCACCCTTGAAACGCTGTTGTGTCCCCTCGGGTCGTGCGCCCGCATGCTAGGGGCTTTGCGCTTCTCTCAACTGCAATTGAGGTTTTGTTGGGTGGTATGCGTGGCGCAAGGCAGGCGCTGCCTGCGAGCAAGGCCGCACTGGGTGCGGCTTTTTTTACGTAATTTGTTGTGAGAGAGCTTGTGCTATGCACCAAGAGATGCGGTTTTGCCCCTGTTGTGCCACGCCTTTGCAGTGGATGGCACAGCAAGAAGATAGCGGTTTGAAAGAGCGCCTGCGTTGTCCGTCCTGCGATTGGACGCACTGGGGCAACCCTACGCCGGTGCTGGCGGCGGTGGTGGAAAACGACCAAGGTGAAGTGCTGCTGGCGCGCAATGCGTTATGGCAAGAAGGCGTGTTTGGCTTGATTACGGGCTTCATGGAGGCGGGGGAGTCGCCTGAGGCGGGTATTTGCCGTGAGGTGTTGGAGGAAACTGGCCTGCGCACCAAGGCCTTGCGCATGCTGGGAGCCTGGGAGTTTTTGCGCATGAACCAGGTGCTGATTGCCTACCATGTGCGCGTGGAAGGTTCGGTTCAGCTGTCGCCTGAGTTGGTGGAGTTCCGGTGGCAGACTGCACAGCAGGTGCGCTGCTGGCCCTCTGGCACAGGTTATGCGTTGGCGCATTGGGTGCAGAGCAAAGGCATTGAGCCGCAGTTTGGTGCGTTCAGGCCGGGCCAGTCCCCTGAGCCTGACCCCGCGAAATGGCCGTTGCAACCGTGGGCAGAGGATGCCCGCTTTATGGTGGCACCGCCTTTGTAAGCTGTGCTGTATAGACTGGGACTGGGGTCGATGCGGGGGGCGTGTGCTTTGACAAATGCCTACAATGCGGGCGAGATAAGGAATAAGTGCCATGGACATCCATAAGGAAATCGACACGCGTGGGCTCAATTGCCCTTTGCCTATTTTGAAGGCCAAAAAGGCGCTGGCGGAAATGCTCAGTGGTCAGTTGCTCAAAGTGGTGGCGACGGATACGGGGTCGCTCAAAGACTTTCAAGCGTTTGCCAAGCAAACGGGCAATGAATTGGTGCAACAAGATACGGTGGGTAGCGAATACATCCACATCTTGCGACGTCGCTAAGTACGGATAACTTATTTTTGATAGCTGTTAGCGCAAGAAAGGCCTGCATTTGCAGGCCTTTTGTATTGGAAGCGCAGGATGGCCGCGCGTCAGATGCTCAGGTTTTTCAAGTACTCGCGGAAATGCGCGCCCACGTCGGGGTGCTGCAGGGCCAGCTCCACCGTGGCTTGGAGGAAACCTTCCTTGCTGCCGCAGTCGTAGCGCTTGCCTGCGTACTGGAAGGCGTACACCGCTTCGTGCTGCATCAGGCGTTCAATCGCATCGGTCAGCTGAATTTCGCCACCCACGCCTTGCGGCTGGTTGCGGATTTCTTCAAAGATGCGCGGCGTCAGCACATAGCGGCCGGCCACGCCCATGCGGGATGGGGCTTTTTCCGGGGCTGGCTTTTCCACGATTTCATCAATGCGCATCAAGGGGCCGCCTGCGGCTTCCCCCTTGACGATGCCGTAGCGCTTGGTGTGCTCCAGCGGCACCTCCTGCACGGCCAGCAGCGAGCGGCCTTGCTTGGCAAAGGCATCCACCATCTGCTTCATCACGCCGGGGCCGCTTTGATCGCCGCGCATCAGGTCGTCGGCCAAGATCACCGCAAAGGCTTCGTTGCCGACCAAAGGCTCGGCACACAGCACCGCGTGTCCCAGGCCCAGTGAGCGTGGCTGGCGCACGAACAGGCAGTTCATGTCGGCGGGGGCAATGCTGCGCACCAAATCCAGCATGGCGTGCTTGCCAGCGCGCTCCAGCTCGTTTTCCAGCTCGTAGGCCGTGTCGAAATGGTCTTCAATCGCGCGCTTGCTGCGGCCGGTTACAAACACCATATCGCGGATGCCCGCTTCGTAGGCTTCTTCAACGGCGTACTGGATCAGGGGTTTGTCCACCACGGGCAGCATCTCTTTGGGAGAGGCTTTGGTGGCGGGCAGAAAACGGGTGCCCAAACCTGCGACGGGGAACACGGCTTTGCGTACGCGGGTGGAGTTAGACATGGTCAATCCTTCTTGTTCTGGATGGAAAAAAGGCGCAGAGCACTGCGCCTTTTGTTCACTCATTGGGCAAGCATATCAGCCCAGACGGGCCAGTTGCTCCTGAATGCGGGCCAGTGTGGCGCCAAAGTCGGCCACGCGCTTGCGCTCTTGCTCCAGCACGGCGGCGGGGGCTTTGGCGCAGAACGCCTCGTTGTTGAGCTTGCCGTTGGCCTTGGCGATTTCACCTTCCAGACGCTTGGCTTCTTTGCCCAAGCGTGCTTTCTCCGCTTCTACATCGATTTCCACAAACAGCGCCAAGCGAGCATCGCCCACCACGGACACAGGCGCGGACTGCGCTTCGGCTTGCCATGCGGCTTCGTCGCTGAACACTTTGACGTCGCTGAGCTTGGCCAGATTCTTCAGTACGGCCGCGTTGGCCTGCAGGAACTCGGCCGCTTCGGCGCTGTCGCCCATGGCCAGCAGGGGCAGGCGCTGGGCGGGGGATACGCCCATTTCACCGCGCAGGGTACGGCAGCTGTCCACCATGGCCTTGATGCGGTCCACGTAGGCAATCGCGGCTTCGTCGATCTTCTCGGGCTGGGCTTCGGGGTAGGCGGCAATCGCAATCGATGCGCCTTCGCGGCCGGCCACGGGGGCCACCTTTTGCCACAGTTCTTCCGTCACGAACGGAATCACCGGGTGGGCCAGACGCAAAATGGTTTCCAGCGTGCGAATCAGCGTGCGGCGGGTGGCGCGCTGCTGGGCTTCGTTGCCGGTCTGGATTTGCACCTTGGCAATTTCCAGGTACCAGTCGCAGAACTCGTTCCAGACAAAGTCGTAGATGGTGTTGGCCACGTTGTCCAGGCGGTACTCGCCAAAGCCCTTGGCCACTTCGGCTTCCACTTTTTGCAGCTGCGAGACGATCCAGCGGTCAGGCTGGCTGAATTGCAGGTAGCTGCCCGCAGCGCATTGCTCCTTGCTGTGCATGTCCAGACCGCAGTCAAAGCCTTCGCAGTTCATCAGCACAAAGCGGCTGGCGTTCCACAGCTTGTTGCAGAAGTTGCGGTAGCCCTCGCAGCGCTTGCTGTCAAAGTTGATGCTGCGGCCCAGTGAGGCCAAGGCCGCAAAGGTGAAGCGCAGCGCATCCGCACCGTAGGCGGGAATGCCTTCGGGAAATTCCTTTTGCGTGTTCTTGCGCACTTGCGGTGCGGTCTCTGGCTTGCGCAGGCCGGTGGTGCGCTTTTCCAGCAGGGGCTCCAGCGCGATACCGTCGATCAAGTCCACGGGGTCGAGCACATTGCCTTCAGACTTGGACATCTTCTTGCCCTGCGCATCGCGCACCAGGCCGTGGATGTACACATGCTTGAACGGCACACGCCCGGTGAAGTGCGTGGTCATCATGATCATGCGCGCCACCCAGAAGAAGATGATGTCGTAGCCCGTCACCAGCACTGAGGAGGGCAGGTACAGGTTGAAGTCGTCATCGGCTGCATCGGTCTGGTTGGGCCAGCCCATGGTGCTGAAAGGCACCAAGGCGGACGAATACCACGTGTCCAGCACGTCGGCATCGCGGCGCAAGGTCTTGCCGGGGGCCTGGGCCTGGGCTTCTTCTTCGTTGCGTGCGACATAGACCTTGCCGTCTTCGTCGTACCACGCCGGAATCTGGTGGCCCCACCACAGCTGGCGCGAGATGCACCAGTCCTGGATGTTGTTCATCCACTGGTTGTAGGTGTTGACCCAGTTTTCGGGCACAAACTTCACTTCGCCGGTGGCCACCGCATCAATCGCCTTTTGCGCGATGGACTTGCCGGTGGGGTCTTGCTCGCTCACCTTGTTCATGGCCATGAACCACTGGTCGGTCAACATGGGCTCAATCACCTGGCCAGTACGGTCGCAGATCGGCACCATCAGCTTGTGTTTCTTGATCTCGACCATCAGGCCCAACGCTTCCAGATCCGCCACGATGGCCTTACGGGCCACAAAGCGATCCATGCCGCGGTATTTTTCGGGCGCTTCGTCGTTGATCTTGGCGGTCAGGTCGAGCACCGTGATCATGGGCAGGTTGTGGCGAATACCGACCTGGTAGTCGTTTTGGTCGTGCGCAGGCGTGACCTTCACCACGCCCGTACCGAATTCCTTGTCCACATACTCGTCGGCAATGATCGGGATCTGGCGGCCCACCAAAGGCAGCGTCACGGTCTGGCCGATCAGGTGCTTATAACGGTCATCCTCGGGGTGCACCATCACGGCCACGTCACCCAGCATGGTTTCAGGGCGGGTGGTGGCCACCACCAAGTTGCCCGCGCCGCTGGTCAGCGGGTAGGCGATGTGCCACAGGCTGCCGTCTTTTTCTTGGCTCTCGACTTCCAGATCCGAAACGGCCGATTGCAGCACCGGGTCCCAGTTCACCAGGCGCTTGCCGCGGTAGATCAGGCCCTGTTCGTAGAGCTTCACGAAAGTCTCGGTCACCACTTTGGACAGCTTGTCGTCCATGGTGAAGTACTCGCGGCTCCAGTCCACGGTGTCGCCCATGCGGCGCATTTGCGTGGTGATGGTGTTGCCGGATTTTTCCTTCCACTCCCAGATTTTCTTGGTGAATTCGTCGCGGCCCAGGTCATAGCGGCTCACGCCTTGGGCTTGCAACTGGCGTTCCACCACGATTTGGGTGGCGATACCGGCGTGGTCGGTGCCGGGAATCCAGGCCGTGTTGGCGCCCTTCATGCGGTAGTAGCGGGTCAACGAGTCCATGATGGTCTGATTGAACGCGTGGCCCATGTGCAGCGTGCCGGTCACGTTGGGTGGGGGCAGCTGGATGGCGAAGTTGTGGCCAGCAGCAGCGGCCTCGGCGCTGGGCTTGCCCGTGCCGCGGTAGCCCGCATTGCCGTAGCCGCGCTTTTCCCATTCGGGGCCCCAGTGGGCTTCCAGCGCGGCAGGTTCAAAAGATTTGGACAGGCTGTTCAGGCCTGGCTGGGCAATGTTTTCACTCATGGCGGATTCGCAAATGAAAACGGCATCCTGCTTAGGGGATGCCGTCGGTAGGCTGTTAGCTGAAATGACGGATTGAGAGGGATTTTACCGACCACGCCTTGGGATAGGGTGGTCGGGGCATTCTTTGAAGCTAAATTGGCCTCTAGCGCTTATGGAGTAAACGCTGGTAGCTATGGTTATAGAGGGGCTTGCAGCGCTGCCTGGCGCCACGCGTGGGCAGCGGCAGCGTTGTCTTCGCGTTGTTCTGCCAAAACGGCCAAGGCTTTCCATGCGCTGGCACGCAGGGCGTTATCGCTCAAACGGGGGGCTGCTGCTTGCAGCAATTGCTCGCCCTTGCCCCACAGTTGCCGCTGCACGCAGGCCATGCCTGCCAAATATTGCAGGCGGGGCTCTTGCGGGGCTGCACGCTGTGCGGCTTCAATGCGCGCCAGCCAAGGGGCATCAAGTCCTTCCATGGCCTGCTGCATGCCCATGAAAAAGCGCTGGGTCTGCAATGCAGTCAAGGATTGCGGATCGCTTACCAACTGCTCCCAGACAGGCTGCAGCCAGCTGCGCGCAACACTGGCATCGCCTTGCAGCTCGATCAGCTTGCGGGCGGCAGACAGGGCAATGTCGGGCGTATGGCGATCTGCCGCGTGCAATCCAGACCAGACGCGTTGCAGCTGCTCGGCATCGTGCGTGTGCTGCAACTGCTCCAAGATCAGGCCGCGCGTAATGCTGCTGGCGGCTTCGGGCGACAGGCCGCCGTGTTTGGCCAGCAGGCGGGCGGTGTCGAGGGCGGATTGGGTTTCGTGCGCCAAACGGCTGGCTTTGAGTTGAATGCGCAATGCCATGGTGCGGCGCGCCGCGCCGGGTGAGAGCTGGGCCAGGCGGCGCAGTGCTTCTTGCGGGTCGCGGTCATCCAGTGCCCAACGTGCGGCACGCATTTGGGCGCCTTCGCGCACCTCTTGCTGCTGCTGGGTGCCGTTCAGCGGCACATCGTCCAGTGCCTGTGCGTAGTGGGTGTCGCGCGCTTGCACATCGCGCAGGGCGTGCGCGCTGTCGGCCGACAGCATGTGGGCGATGGCGCGCAGGGTGGCATCTTGCGGGATGTTGGCATGTTCGGTGCGCAACGCATCACTGAGTTTGAGCAGATCCAGCGCCGATTTGCGGGCGCGTACATAGCGCCCCGCCTGCAGGTGCGACAGGCTTTCGACCAAGGCCTGGTACATCTGCCGCTCTTTTTGCTGCTGACGCCAGTGTTTGGCATGGTGCGGCAGCATCACCAGGGCAGAAAGCGCGCGCATGGCGGCGTAGCCGATGGCGAAGATCGCCAGCAGCACAAACAGCACCATGTTCAGCGACAGATCAACCCGGTAGGGGTGCCAAAAAAGACTCACCATGCCTTGGTTGTTCCCCGCGAACAAGGCCACGGCAACGGCCAAAGCAAACAACCCGACAAACCAAAGTGCGGCGCGCATCATGCGGTGGTTCCTTTATGCGCTCAAAGACCAGCGGCAGCTGTGGACAGGGCTGCCAAGGTGTCGTCCAGACCGGGCTGCTGAGACGCTTGCATATGGGCTTGCAACTGCGCCAACACGGCTTGGACTTGGTGCGTGCGGCGTGAGCTGTTATCAAAATATTTGCTCAGTGTGGCCTGCGCGGCACCGATGTCGGCGCGGGCCGCATCGTACTGGCGTGCCAATACGGCCAAGCGTGCGTTCAGGAGTTTGAGCTTGAGGTTCTCACGCACAAAAAAGGCTTGCTCAGGGGCCATCAGCATCGCGTCGGCATTTTCAATGCGGCTCACGCGCACCAGATCTCGGGCTTCTTCACGGCTGGCTTGCCAAATCTTGTGCCCCCAGTTGCTCCACCATTCCCACTGGGTGGGGGAGGTGGCGGCTGGTGCCTCCGCGTTGGCCGTGCTGCCTGCGGCTGAAGGTGTTGTGCGCTGCGGCTGGCGCTGCACGTTCGGCACAGGGGCGCTGTTTTGGACATGCATGTCATCCACCAGACGCACCACATCGTCCAGCCGGGCCAGCAGGCTGGCGGTATCCGTGACGGCGGATTGCGACAGGCGGACCAAATCGCGCTCCATGGCTTGCTGAACAGGTGCAAGCCGCGGTTGTGCCGTGCGCTCCAGCCGTTTGATGCTGCTTTGCAAGGTGGCAACCAGTGGTTCGGTGCTGCCTGTCAGCTGCACTTGCTGCTGTGCCATGCGAATGGCCGATTCAATGTCGATCACCAGGGTGTCGTCACGGGAGCGTGCCAAGTTCTGCACCAAGGTGTCGAGCTGGCCGCGCTGCAGGCTGACTTCATTGACGCGCACTTCCATGACAGAGAGCTTGGCGCTGGCGTCACGCACCAGATCCTGGGATTCACGCGCCAGGGCGCGGGCTTCGGTGGCTTGGGTGGTGGCATCCAGCGCCTGGCGCGCCAGCAGCTCTTTCATTCCATCCACTTTTTGCCACAGCAAAACGCTGCTGCCGAGGCTGGCAGCACCAATGAGGAGCGCGAGCCACGTCCAGCCAGCTGCGGCAGAACGTGGCGCGTGCAGCGTCTCAAAAGGAACCGATTGGGAGGAAATGGGGGCGCCGTCAGAGGTGGTCATGCAATGATTTTATCGATGCCGTGATGCCTTGTACGGTAGGCAGCGTCTCTATGACGTTGCCAAACCCTGCTTGGCGTACTTGTTGGGCGATACGGGGGTGGGTAGCCAAGGCAGTGTGGGCTTGCCAAGACCAGGTAGTGTTGCAGCGCACCAAATGTTGCACACATTCCGAGCTACTAAATAGCCACACTGCCTGCTGGCCGCGCAACTCGCTGATGCGCTGCAAGAGGCTGGGCGTGGCCTCCGGGGCCTGGCGCTCATAGACTGGCGCAAAGTCCACATGTACACCGCGTTGCTGCAACTGTGCGGTCAGCCATTGGCGGCCTTGGCCTGTTGCGTTGACGCCATCGCCGCCCCGCACGATCAGGATGCGATCTCCGGCGTGGATGTGGTGCTGGGCCTGCTCCCACAAGGATTCAGAGTCAAATTGAGGAGCGTCTGGTGCAGGTTCTATAACGCTTTGAGGGTTAATTCCTTCCAAAGCCAGGGCCTTGGTGGTTCCGGGGCCGGGCGACCAGTACTGCACCTGTGCAGGCAAGAGCGCCGCTGTTTGACGCAGCTGAACAAAAAAGTGGCGCACCGCGTTGCCACTGACAAACATCAGGGCTTGGTAGCTCTGCAGCTGCTGCAGCGCAGTGCGGACTGCAGCTACAGCAGCAGGGCTGCGGCTGGGGCCTATCGCCATCATGGGGAGTGCGCAGGCATTTATTCCTGCGCTTTGAAGCTGCTGCACCCACAGCGCAGCATCGGGCTGCGGGCGTGTGACAACCAGCTGAACCATGGGGGCTTAGTCTGGTTTGCAGACCAAGGCGCCGCCTGCCTGCAAACGGGCCGCCACTTCTGCGCCCAGCGCTTCGGCTTGCGCCAAGGTGGTGACGGTGGCCGTTTGCTGCGTTTGCACCAAGGCCTTGATGCCCTCAGGGTCGCCCCAGGCAGCATGCAACTGCATGGTGTCGCCTTGCAAGGTCGCGTGCGCCGCCAATGGCACCGAGCAACTGCCGCCCATGCCGCGGCTGACAGCACGCTCTGCCGCCACGCGCAGCCAGGTGGGCATGTGCGCCAGCGGTGCCAGCGCATCGGCCAAGTCTTGGCGATCGGTACGAATCTCGATGCCCAAAGCACCCTGGCCTGCAGCCGGCAGCATGGTGTCAGGCTCAAAAATAGAACGAATGCGCGCTTGCATGCCTAAGCGCTTGAGGCCAGCGGCAGCGAGCACGATTGCGTCGTACTGGCCTTCGTCGAGCTTGCGCAAGCGGGTGTCCAGATTGCCGCGCAAAGGCTCAATCTTCAGGTCGGGGCGCAGGGCCTGCAGCAGCACTTGGCGGCGCAGGCTGGAAGTGCCCACCACGGCGCCCTGCGGCAGTTCAGCCAGGTGCTGGTAGCGGGGCGACACGAAGGCATCACGGGGGTCTTCGCGCTCCATTACGCACGCTAGGCTAAAGCCCTCGGGCATGTCCATGGGCACATCTTTGAGCGAGTGCACAGCAATATGGGCGCGGCCTTCTTCGAGTGCCACTTCCAGTTCTTTGACGAACAGGCCTTTGCCGCCTACTTTGGAGAGCGTGCGATCCAGAATCTGATCGCCCTTGGTGGTCATGCCCAGCAGCTCTACCGTGTGCCCACGCGCTTGCAACAATGCTTTGACGTGCTCGGCTTGCCACAGTGCAAGGCGGCTTTCACGGGTGGCGATAACGATGGATAGAGGGGGTGTTGCTACGGTCATGACTTTCAATACTCAGGCCGGTGGCCTTCCAATCAACGGGCGATGCTAGCATGCTGAGTTGCCATACAACTCGGCTGGAGTATTCCTACAAATGACTGCTGCGACAAAGAAAGAGAAAGATCAAAGGCCGGCTGCTTTGCACAGCAAAGCGGTACGTAAAAACGACAAAGACCAGCCGTTGATTGAAGACATACGTCTGCTGGGGCGCATTTTGGGCGACATCATTCGCGAGCAAGAGGGCGTCGCGGTGTATGCGTTGATTGAACAGGTGCGCCAGTTGTCAGTGGCTTTTCGCCGCGATCATGACCATGAGGCTGACAAGGCGCTCAAGAAGCTGCTCAAGGGGCTGAGCACCGACCAGACCGTGAGTGTGATTCGTGCGTTTACCTATTTTTCGCACCTGGCAAATTTGGCGGAAGACCGCCATCACATTCGCCGCCGTGCAGTGCATGAGCGCTCTGGCAACACGCAGGAAGGCAGCATTGAAGTGGCGCTGTCGCGCCTGCGTTGGGCGGGGATTACACCCGATGAAATTGCCAATACGCTGGCACAGGCGTATGTGTCTCCGGTGTTGACGGCACACCCGACGGAGGTGCAGCGCCAAAGTATTTTGCAGGCGGAGCACGACATTGCACGCTTGCTGGTGGAGCGCGACGACATTGCCGCACGTGCACAGCTTTTTAACAGCGCCAAAGATGCGCTGACGCCGCGAGAGCTGGCGGCCAATGAGGCCTTGCTGCGTGCGCGTGTGGCGCAACTGTGGATGACGCGCTTGCTGCGTTATTCCAAACTGACCGTCGCAGATGAAATTGAAAACGCGCTGAGTTATTACGAATCGACGTTCTTGCGGGAAGTGCCGAAGCTGTATGCCGATTTGGAGGCTGCGCTTGATGGTCAAAGCGTTCACAGCTTCTTGCGCATGGGGCAATGGATTGGTGGCGATCGCGATGGCAATCCGAATGTCACGGCGCCAACTTTGGAGCTGGCGCTGCGCCGCCAAAGTGATGTGGTGCTGCGTCACTATTTGACCGAGGTGCACTACCTGGGTGGCGAGCTGTCCGTTTCTGCGCGTTTGGCCCAGGTGTCACCCGCAATGCAGGCGTTGGCCGATGCCTCTCCTGATCACAATCCGCACCGGCTGGATGAGCCTTATCGACGTGCTTTGACCAGTATTTATGCGCGGCTTGCCGCTACCTTGGAGCATCTGACAGGAGGGCAGGCAGCGCGCCATGCCGTGGCACCTCAAAACCCTTATGCGCAAGCGTCAGAGTTTTTGGCGGATCTGCAGATCATTTTGGATTCGTTGCAAGCCTACCATGGCGAGAGCTTGGCCGCGCAACGTTTGCAGCCGCTGATTCGCGCGGTGAAGGTATTTGGTTTTTGTCTGTCTACGGTGGATTTGCGTCAAAGCTCAGACAAACATGAAGCGGTGATGGCAGAGCTGCTGGCTGTGGCACAGGTCGAGGCGAACTATGCGCAGTTAGATGAAGCCTCCAAGTGCGCCTTGTTGCAGCGGCTGTTGCAAGAAGCGCGGCCATTGCGGGTGGTGGGCGCGCAGTATGGAGAGCTGGCACGCAGCGAACTGGCTATTTTTGAGATGGCCAAAACCATGCGAGCGCGTTATGGCAATGAAGCCATCATTCACTACATCATCAGCCACACAGAAACCGTCAGCGACTTGCTGGAAGTGCTGTTGCTGCAAAAAGAAGTGGGCTTGATGCAGGGCACGCTGGAGCAGCCAGATGCACGGCTCGATCTGATCGTGGTGCCGTTGTTTGAAACCATTGGTGATTTGCGCGCTTCGGCCGACATCATGCGGGCCTATTACGCGGTGCCCGGCGTGGCTGCGTTGCTGCAGCGCTCTGGCGGCGTGCAAGACATCATGCTGGGCTACAGCGACAGCAACAAAGACGGCGGCATCTTCACCAGCAACTGGGAGCTGTACCAAGCCGAGCTGGCCTTGGTGGAGCTGTTTGATGGATTGCAAGAGCAGTACGGTCTGCGCCTGCGCATGTTCCATGGCCGAGGTGGTACGGTGGGGCGCGGCGGCGGGCCGAGCTACCAAGCGATTTTGGCGCAGCCACCGGGGACGGTGCGCGGGCAAATTCGCCTGACGGAGCAAGGCGAAGTGATTGCTTCCAAATATGCCAATCCGGATATTGGCCGCCGCAATTTGGAAACCTTGGTGGCTGCCACTTTGGAAGCCACCTTGCTGCAGCCCACCAAAGCGGCTACCAAGGCGTTCTTGCAAACCGCAGAGCAACTTTCGCAAGCCAGCATGCAGGCTTACCGCAAGCTGGTGTATGAGACGCCGGGCTTTGCCGAGTACTTTTTCAGTGCTACGCCGATTCGTGAGATTGCGGAGCTGAATATTGGCTCTCGCCCCGCATCGCGCAAGGCGACGCAGGCGATTGAAGATTTGCGGGCGATTCCTTGGGGGTTTAGCTGGGGGCAGTGTCGTTTGACGTTGCCTGGGTGGTACGGATTCGGTGCTGCGGTAGAAGCTTTTTTGCATGCGGAGGGCGCAGACCCGAAGCGTCAGCTGGCCTTGTTGCAAAAAATGTACCGCCAATGGCCTTTCTTTAAGACCTTGCTCTCGAATATGGACATGGTCTTGGCCAAGAGCGACCTGGCACTGGCGTCGCGTTACAGCGAGCTGGTCACTGACAGCCGTTTGCGCAAACGTATCTTCTCCAGCATTGAAGCGGAATGGCTGCGTACTGCCGAAGCGCTGGCAAGCATCACCGAGGAGCCGGATCGCTTGGCGAGCAACCCCGCATTGGCGCGCTCGATTCGTCATCGATTCCCATACATCGACCCTCTGCACCACCTGCAGGTGGAGCTGGTGCGCCGCTGGCGTGCCGGGCAGACGGATGAGCGCTTGAAAAACGGCATTCACATCTCGATCAACGGGATTGCTGCTGGTTTGCGCAATACCGGCTAAAACGCAAAGAAAAAGGCCTGCATCAAAGATGCAGGCCTGGCCTCCTCCGCCCTGATGAGTCCCAGGGCATTCCTCATTTGTTTGTTTCGCTTTGGCGATGAATGGATTGTAAGAATGATTCGGAGGTTTGTGTGTCTTTTTGCTGATTTTTATAAATGATGTCTTATATAAAACATCATTTGTTTTTGGTGTTAAAAGGCATCAATTTACTGGTGAATTTTGTTTTAATTTATTGTTTCTAATAAATTTTTTTAAGTTTAGTAATTTTTGAAAATTAAAAAAACATCTTTGTAAATTTGCAATAACCGACTCGATCAATCAATCTCTCGGGTTTTGAGCAGGGCGCTGGCGCACACGAACGATCAGGTCTAAGCCCACCAATTCCAAGTCATCGTTGATCTGGGGGACGTTAGGCCATTGCAGCATGTCGTTGGGAATGTCTTCCAGCATGCCTGTGTCTTCGTGGTAGATGTGCGAATGCGCATCGGTGCATGAGTCATAGACCGTGCGCTCTCGATCCAGGCGCAGAGCGCGCAGCAGCCCTTTTTCCACAAACAGCGGCAAGGTGTTATAGACGGTAGCGCGTGACAGGCTTGATAGATGGCGGCGTGCTTGCAGTAAGACATCGTCAGCGGCTAAATGCACGGGAGCGTGCAGTAGAACTTGGGCAATCGCCATGCGCTGTCTTGTGGGCTGGATGCCTGCATCGCGTAGGCGATTTTCAATGCTGCTGGTGGTCACAGTTTCTGTGGTGGGATGCTGGTGGGCCATGATGACGTTCAAGCGAGCCTGGATAAAACAATATCCGCAAAAGGCGCTATGCAACTTTTGCGGATCGAAGCCTTGTGCGTGCGAAAGCTTGGAGTCGGTAACACGCATCTCTGATGCGTCGTTGCTTGACCGTGGCGTA
Source organism: Comamonas jiangduensis (assembly GCF_030162955.1). Classification (NCBI taxonomy): domain Bacteria; kingdom Pseudomonadati; phylum Pseudomonadota; class Betaproteobacteria; order Burkholderiales; family Comamonadaceae; genus Comamonas; species Comamonas jiangduensis. The sequence continues at coordinate 23,927 of NZ_JARXOV010000009.1, read as the reverse complement.
CGTCCGTATTGCCTACGGCTTTACCACTTTCATCTCCATCGCAAATCTTCGATTTGCTAGGTCGTGTGACCGGCTCTTGGTGGAGCAAGGCGTTTGACAGCCTTGCTGCATGGCTTACTTGGCAAAAGGCTGTGGGCGGGGAGTCTTGTCGCTAGAAGGAGGCAAGATCGGCATGGTCAGCTGAGGCTGTTCACCCGTCAGTGTTTTCAGGAAAGCCACGATCTTGGCGTTTTCTTCGCTAGTGAACTTCTTGCCTAACTGAATCCGGCCCATGGTGTCCACGGCTTCGCCCAGCGTATCGGCAGCGCCGTCGTGGAAGTAGGGGTAGGTCAGCTCGACGTTGCGCAGCGTTGGTACCTTGAAGTTGAAGCGGTCGGCATCAGCACCGGTGACAGCCACGCGGCCTTCGGCTTCGTTGGTGGTCTTGTAGGGCTCGACAACACCCATGCGCTGGAAGGAGTTGCCCCCCACTGCTGCGCCGTTGTGGCAAGCCACACAGCCGCTGTCACGGAACAGCGCGTAGCCTTCCAGCTCTGTTTTGGTCAAAGCCTTGGCATCGCCCTTGAGCCATTTGTCAAAGCGTGAGTTAGGCGTCACCAGCGTTTCTTCGAAAGCTGCAATCGCATCGGTCACTTGGTCAATGTCGATTTTTTCTTTCTTGAACACTTTCTTGAACTCGGTTTGGTAGCCAGGGATCGAGTTCAACATGTCCACAGCCAATTCGTGGGTGAAGGCCATTTCACCGGGGTTGGCAATGGGGCCGCCGGCTTGTTCCTTCAAAGAACCGGCACGGCCATCCCAGAATTGCGCCACGTTCAGGCTGGAGTTCAGCACGGTGGGCGAGTTAATGGGGCCTTCTTGCCAGTTGTGACCAATCGAGGTCTTCAGATTGTCGCTACCACCCATGGACAGGTTGTGGCAGGAGTTGCAAGAGATGAAGCCTGACTTGGACAGGCGTGGATCGAACCACAGCTTTTTGCCCAGTTCAACCATGGCAGGGTTTGCTACCTTGGCCGCAACCAGTGGAGAAATCGGTTCGTTATTGGGTTGCATTGCCCAGCTAGGGGCAGCAGCAAAACCAGCAACAACCATGGCAGCGGCAACGAGAGGACGCAGTTTGAGTTTCATGTGTGGCTCCAGAGCACTTGTCGTTTTGAAATACATGCCCTGCCTTGGCAGGCATTGCATGGCTATCTGCTCCGCCTAAGGGTGATTCCGCGGAAGGCTACTGCTGTAGCTGCACCTCGGATTGCACTGTTTAGACCCAGTCCAGATAGCGATTTGATTTCACTCGATACTGAAATCGGTGATATTGCGCCGCATCAAAAGAAACCACCTTGTAGAAGGAGTGCAAGCGGGTATTTGCTGATGTTGTGAACATGCTGCGCTGCGTGAAAGTATGGATGTTGAAATGCTTTGAAAACATTACGTACAACACATAGGAGATCAGGGAGATGATCAGTCAATACGACCAGCATTTGGATCGCAATACAGCCAACTTTGCCGCCCTCACGCCATTAAGCTTTATTGAGCGCACGGCCTCGGTGTACCCCGACCGCTTGGCTATCGTGCATGGCAGCTTGCGCCAGACATGGGGGCAAACGTATGCCCGCTGTCGGCAGCTGGCGAGCAGCTTGCAACGCTCGGGTATTGGTAAAAATGACACAGTGGCAGTGATTTTGCCCAACACGCCACCGATGGTAGAGGCGCACTTTGGTGTGCCGATGGCAGGGGCCGTGCTCAACACCCTGAATACGCGTTTAGACCCTGAAGCGCTGGCTTTCATGCTCGACCATGGGGAGGCCAAGGCACTGATCGTCGACCCCGAGTTCGCGCCCCTCATCGCCAAGGCATTGCAGCTGCGCACGCGCACAGAACCTTTGCTCATCATCCAGGTGTACGATGCCCTGTACGGCGAGGCCGCCGTACAGGTCGGCAGCATCCGCTACGAGGACTTCGTGGCCCAGGGCGATGCCGCCTATGCCTGGGAGCTGCCCGAGGACGAGTGGGATGCGATTGCCCTCAACTACACCAGCGGCACCACCGGCAACCCCAAGGGTGTGGTCTACCACCACCGCGGTGCGGCCATCAACGCCATCAGCAATGTGCTGGAGTGGGACATGCCCAAGCACAGCGTGTACCTGTGGACCTTGCCCATGTTCCACTGCAATGGCTGGTGCTTCCCCTGGACCGTGGCGGCCCGCGCCGGGGTCAATGTCTGCCTGCGCCGGGTCGAGGCCAAGGCCATCTTTGACGCCATGCGCGAGCACGGCGTCACCCACTACTGCGGCGCGCCCATCGTGCAATCCCTGCTGGTGAATGCGCCGGCCGAGCTGAAAGAGGGCATCCCTGCCGGGGTGAAGGCCATGGTGGCCGGTGCCGCGCCCCCGGCATCGATGATCGAAGGCATGGAGGCCATGGGGTTCGACCTGACCCACGTCTATGGCCTGACCGAAACCTACGGCCCCGCCACCGTCTGCGCCAAGCACGCGCGCTGGGACCAGCTCGACATTGGCGAGCGTGCCCGCCTCAATGCCCGCCAGGGCGTGCGCTACCACCTGCAGCGCGAAGTGCGGGTCATGGATCCCGAGACCCTGCAGCCCGTGCCCCTGGATGGCGAGACCATGGGCGAGATCATGTTCCGCGGCAACATCGCCATGAAGGGCTACCTCAAGAACCCCAGCGCCACGGACGATGCCTTCCGCGGCGGTTGGTTCCACAGCGGCGACCTGGCCGTGCAGTACCCCGACGGCTACATCCAGATCAAGGACCGCAGCAAGGACATCATCATCTCCGGCGGAGAGAACATTTCCTCGATCGAGGTCGAAGACGTGCTCTACCGCCACCCCGCCGTGCTGGCGGCGGCGGTGGTGGCCAAGCCCGACCCCAAGTGGGGTGAGACACCGTGCGCCTTCCTGGAAATCAAGCCGGGCGCCCAGGTCAGCGAGGCCGACATCGTGGCCCACTGCAAGCAGCACCTGGCCGGCTACAAGGTGCCGCGCGCCGTGGTGTTTGGCGAACTGCCGAAGACCAGCACGGGCAAGATCCAGAAGTTTGAGCTGCGCAAGCAGGTCGGATCGGCCAGTGCCATCGTAGTCTGATTTTCAGTATTGATAGCTGCCAGCGCATGCCTAGAAAGCGCTGGAGTCGTTTTTGATGCTGAAAGCCTAGGCGTTTGCCCGGTGTCTTGTGCTGGCGCAGATGCGCCTATACTCACGGCTGCTCCGGGGTGTGCGAAAGCGCTGAGATGCGAACCGCTGTGAAAACAGTGGCCAGCGAACCCGACGAACTTGATCCGGTTCATACCGGCGGAAGAAGAGCGGGACCCTGAAGCAGGGCCAGGAATGGACAGGCACATGGGCTTTTGCAAGGCCAGGCAGGTGCCCACCATCCCCAGGCACAGCAAACCCCAGGCGCCTCGCGCACTGGGGTTTTGTCTTTTGGGGATGGAACACCGGGCGTGTCAGCCTTGGTCGGAATCGGTCGATTCCGGTGGCGTCGGTCAGGCATTGTGGGAGCAATGCCAGGGCTGGAGCCAGGTGCAGGCGAAGGTGGATGGCGCCAGCCATCTCCCACGCCATCAGAGCGGCCCAGCACTCCACGGAGCGTTTGATGAACTTCACACGCTTTTTGGAGACCGCGATGAACGCCCCCGATGCCATCTTTACGCCCGCCGCCGGCAATGCCCCCGATGCCGCCCGTTTCGCCGACCTGCTGGCCCAGTCGCGCCAGCCATTTCCGGCATCCACCAAAAGCTACCTGAGCGGAGCCATCCACCACGATCTGCGCGTGCCGGTGCGCGACATCGCGCTGACCAATGGCGAGCAGGTCAGTGTCTATGACACCTCGGGCCCCTACACCGACCCCAGCGCCCCCATCGACGTGCGCCAGGGCCTGGCCAGCGTGCGCGGTGCCTGGATCGAAGCGCGCGGTGACAGCGAGTTCTATGTCGGCCGCCCGCGCGTGGCGCTGGACGACGGCGGCAAGCGTGGCGAGGAAGACGCGCGCGTGGCCCAGCTGCGCGCCGAGGCGGCCGCGCTGCAACGCCAGCCGCGCCGCGCCAAATCCGGCCAGAACGTGACCCAGATGCACTACGCCAAGCGCGGCATCATCACGCCCGAGATGGAATACGTGGCCCTGCGCGAGAATGGCCGCCGCGAATGGATGGCGCAGTACCAGCAGGACGCCGTGCGGGAAGCGCGTCTGGCCGGCAACAGCCTGGGCGCCGCCATTCCCAAGATCATCACGCCCGAATTCGTGCGCGACGAAGTGGCGCGCGGCCGCGCCATCATCCCGGCCAACATCAACCACCCCGAGATCGAGCCCATGGCCATCGGGCGCAACTTCAAGGTCAAGATCAACGCCAACATCGGCAATTCGGCCGTGACCTCGAGCATCGAGGAAGAGGTGGAAAAGCTGGTCTGGGCCATCCGCTGGGGTGCGGACAACGTCATGGACCTGTCCACCGGCAAGAACATCCACACCACGCGCGACTGGATCGTGCGCAACTCGCCCGTGCCGATCGGCACCGTGCCCATCTACCAGGCGCTGGAGAAGGTGGGCGGCATTGCCGAAGACCTGACCTGGGAAATCTTCCGCGACACCCTGGTCGAGCAGGCCGAGCAGGGTGTGGACTACTTCACCATCCACGCCGGCGTGCGCCTGGCCTACATCCACCTGACGGCCCAGCGCCGCACCGGCATCGTCTCGCGTGGCGGCTCCATCATGGCCAAGTGGTGCATGGCCCACCACCGCGAAAGCTTCCTGTACGAGCACTTCGAAGACATCTGCGACATCATGAAGCAGTACGACGTGTCCTTCAGCCTGGGTGACGGCCTGCGCCCAGGCTGCGCCTCGGACGCCAACGACGAAGCCCAATTCGCCGAACTCAAGACTCTGGGCGAGCTGACGCAAGTGGCCTGGAAGCACGACGTGCAGACCATGATCGAAGGCCCCGGCCACGTGCCCATGCACATGATCCAGGCCAACATGACCGAGCAGCTCAAGCACTGCCACGAGGCGCCGTTCTACACCCTGGGCCCGCTGACCATCGACATCGCCCCCGGCTACGACCACATCGCGTCGGCCATCGGCGCGGCCATGATCGGCTGGTTCGGCACGGCCATGCTGTGCTACGTCACACCCAAGGAACACCTGGGCCTGCCCGACCGCGACGACGTCAAGCAGGGCATCATCGCGTACAAGATTGCGGCCCACGCCGCCGACGTGGCCAAGGGCCACCCGGGCGCACGTTCGCGCGATGATGCCCTGTCGCAAGCGCGTTTCGACTTCCGCTGGGAAGACCAGTTCAACCTGGGCCTGGACCCCGACACGGCGCGCGCCTTCCACGACGAGACTCTGCCCAAGGACAGCGCCAAGGTGGCGCATTTTTGCAGCATGTGCGGGCCCAAGTTCTGCTCCATGAAGATCACGCAGGAGGTGCGTGAATTTGCGGCTGCCAAGGGCATCTCTGAAGAGCAGGGGATTGCTGCGGGCATGCAGGCCAAGGCGGCCGAGTTCAACCAGGCGGGTGGGGATTTCTACATCCCGATTGCTTCGGTATCCAGCGATACCACAGCGTGTTGATTACATGCAAAAAGTGCTTTTAGCGCTTATGTACCAAGCGCTGCTAGCTATGAAAAGCAAGTAAATAAAAAAACAAAAATAAAAAGGCGCAGGTTATGCCTGCGCCTTTTTTTGTCTGGAACTGAAGCGGCGGTACTGCCGCTCCAGTAGAGGGTCCGCTTTAAGCGCTGGGTGAGAGGCTTATTTCCAGTACTGGCACTTGCTCTCTTCCTTGGTGGTCCACACTTCGGCGGCAGGCAGCTTTTTGACAATCTTGTAGTAGTCCCACGTGCCTTTGGATTCGGCGGGCGATTTCACTTCCATCAGGTACATGTCATGGGCGTAGCGGCCGTCGGGACGGATGACGCCTTCACCGAAGAAGTCTTTAATGGGCTTGGACTTCCACTCGGCCATCACCTTGTCGGCCTCCAGCGTGCCGGCACGCTGCACAGCCTGCAGCCAAGTCATGGTGGCAGAGTAGTCGGCGGCCTGGATTTCGCTGGGGCGGCGCTTGGTCTTGGCCATGAACTTGTCGGCAAAGGCACGGCTTTCGGCATTCATGTCCCAGTACCAAGGCGCGGTGAACTGCATGCCCTCGGTGTTTTTCACGCCCAGGCTGTGGATGTCGCTGAAGAAGACCAGCAGGCCGGCCAGCTTCATGTTCTTGGTGATACCGAATTCCTTGGCGGCCTTGATGGAGTTGACGGTGTCACCACCGGCATTGGCCAGGCCCAGAATCTGGGCCTTGGAGTTTTGCGCCTGCAGCATGAAGCTGGAGAAATCGCTGGCGTTCAGCGGGGTCTTTACAGCGCCCAGCACCTTGCCGCCGCTCGCCTGCACGACTTTGGTGGTGTCGGCTTCCAGCGCATGGCCGAACGCGTAGTCGGCGGTCAGAAAGAACCAGCTTTTGCCGCCCGCTTCCACCACCGCCTTGCCTGTGCCTTTGGCCAGAGCCACGGTGTCGAAGGCGTAGTGCACGGTGTAGGGGCTACATTGCTCGTTGGTCAGGGCGGAGCTGCCAGCGCCGTTGTCCACAAAAATGCGTTTCTTCTCTTGTGCCACCTTGGCCATGGCCAAGGCAGTAGCGCTGTTGGTGCCGCCAAACACCAAGCTGATGTCCTGCTGGTCGATCCACTCGCGGGCTTTGCCGGCGGCAATGTCGGCCTTGTTCTGGTGGTCGGCGCTCATTAGCTCGATGGGCTTGCCCAGCACCTTGCCGCCAAAGTCATCAATCGCCATCTGGATGGCGGTGGCACCATGTTTGCCTTCTACGTCGGCATACAGGCTGGACATGTCGGTAATAAAACCGATTTTGACTTTGTCTGGCTCTTTGAATTGGGCCTGGGCGGCACTGCTGAACAGGCCCAAAGTGCACAAAGTGGCTGTCAAAGGCCAAAGACTCCAACGCTGCATACCTATCTCCTTAAATGGGGGAAGGCACAAGCGTGCGCTTGTCACGCGGCCGTGGCTACTAGGAGCATCCCACTGAGGGATTGCGCGCATAGTGCAGGTTTGCCCGCTGTGCGCAGGCTGGCAACTGTGGCTGCAACGCTCAGGGTGCGCTGGTGGTGCGGGGCTCGGACGAGGGCGAGGTGAGGGGCACCATGACCGGCAGGGCAATCGCTGGTACGCCGCCGCTGCGTGCTGCGGCCACTTCCTGGCCCAGGTCGTGCACGGCGGTGGCGTAGTAGCTGGACCAGTTATAGCGGGTGATGGTGTAGAAATTCTGCGTACCAACGATGTAGCTGGGCGGTGCGTCACCGTTTTTCAACTCAATCAGGGCCAGCAGGCCGTTGTGCTGCATACCATCTTCGGGGAGTACCCCCAAGCGGGCCATTTGGGCCGGTGTAAAACTGGGCAGGATATCGGGTGCCAGCAGCGTAGGCAGATCCAGGGTGTCAGTGTTGAACAGCGCGGGGTACCACACGGGCTGGCCTGTCACCCAGCCGTGGGCCTTGAAGTAATTGGCCACGGAACCAATCGCATCAGCTTGGCTGTTGAACAGGTCAATGCGGCCATCGCCATCAAAATCCACCGCCCATTTTGCCCAGCTGCTGGGCATGAACTGGCCCAGCCCCATCGCCCCGGCATAGCTGCCGCGCGGGCCTGTGGTGGCGGTGCCTGCCTGGTGCATCATGAGCAGGAACTGCTCAAGCTCGCCGCGAAAGTAGCGCTGGCGCTCGGCAGCGCGGGGATGGGCGGTCGGGAAGTCAAACGCCAGCGTTGCCAAGCTGTCGAGCACGCGCAGGTTGCCCATGTTTTGGCCGTAGATGGTCTCCACCCCGATGATGCCCACGATCATGGCGGCAGGCACGCCAAACTGTGCTTCTGCGCGGGCCAGCGTGTCGGCATGGCTGTCCCAAAAACGTACGCCCGCTTTGATGCGGATGGGGTCAATAAAACGGCGGCGGTAATCCGCCCAGTCGCGTGCCGTGGTGCTTGTTTTGGGGGGCGGTGTCATCAGCCTGGGCACTTGCACAAGAAACCGGGCCTGTGCCAGTTGGGCTTGTACCCAGCTGAGATCCAGGCCATTGCGCTCCGCCACCTCCTGCGCCCATTGCTGCGCATCAGCGCGCTGGCCGTAAGGCGTAGGCGCTTGCGCCGCACGCTTGGTGGCTGCGGCGGGGGTATTTTGAGCCTGTGCAGGAAGGTGGGCGGCACCAGCAGTAGCCAGGGTCAACAAAAACAACGGGGAGAGCAGGCGTTTCATGGAGTGCGGGGTCTGGGCCAAATCAAAGCGCGGTAGCTGCGGCGCAAAGCTGCCAAAGACGGGGTCTGGGCGCTATGCGGTGCATAGCGCCATTGTTCCATCTGTAGCAGCCACTGTTGCAGCGGCCGGGATTCATCCCCCCATTGTGCTTGGGCAGCTTGGGCCAAACCGCGTGGACCCAGATGGCTGGCATGGGTAATGCCAGCTTGCAGCAGTTGTTGGCGCGCTTGGCCCATCAGGCGCAACCAAGGGTCGGTCATGCGCTGTGTGCGCCAACGTTGCACGCTCAAACCCAGCAGCAGCGTGAGGGCAATGGCGCACAGCCAGGCGGCAATGTGGGTGACCTTCCAGTGCTCCAACCCCAGGTTACGCAGCAGGTTGTTTTGGTTGCTGCGCGAGTAGTTGAGGACCCAGTCATTCCAGCGGTGGTTGACTGCTTCCCAGTTGGCACGCAGCCGCTGCAGCACAGCGGGGCCAATGACGCTGTCCACGGTGCTTTCTAGCAAAGTGCTGGGTGCTGCCAGGCGCTGCAGTTGCTCGGTGCGGCTGGGTGCAACGGCAGTGGTGGGGTCAATCCGCATCCAACCTACGTTGGGTAGCCATACTTCGGTCCAGGCGTGGGCATCGCTTTGACGTACCGTCCACAGGCCATCTACCGGGTTGCGCTCTCCCCCTTGGTAGCCGGTGACGATGCGCGCGGGAATGCCGGCAGCCCGCATGAGCACCACAAAGGCCGAGGCAATGTGCTCGCAAAAGCCTTGTTGGCGATCAAACCAGAATTCATCCGCCGTATGCGCACTGGTGCTGACGCCGGGCTGCAAGGTGTAGGTGTAGCCGCCGCTGCCCAGGTGTGTCAGCGCTGCTTGGATGATGGCAGTGTCGTCATGGCCATGCTGCGCGCGCAGCGCCTGTGCCCATGTGGCAGTACGTGGGTTGAGGGCCTGGGGCAATTGCAGGTGCCGATTGCGCTGGTAGCTGGAGAGCTGCTGCCCATAGGCATAGTGCAGATAGGCTTGCCCTTGGTAGCGCAACACCTCGGTGATGGGGCGTGTGGTGAGCCACTGCAAATCGGTGGTGGGCAGCAGTCGCCGGATGGCCGCTTCGGGCTGGGCCACGGTGGCGTCCAAGGTCAGCAGCCAGCGTTGCTGGTGCGGCTCCAGTGTGATCTCGTAGCCCGTGGCATTGCCCAGCCCGCTGGCGGGCAGCGTGCTATTGGGCGCCAGCGTGGTTTGCCAAGCATCGGGGCTGCTGCTCCAGTGGCGGCCATCAAAATGGCTGAGTACGGGCCCCCGAAAATACAGCAAGCGCTGCGGGGGCGGTTGCTGGCCAGGGGTATCAAAGCGCACACGCAGTGCCACGCTGCGGTTTTGCGCCAACTCGGCCACTTGGCCCACCGTCATATCGTTGGAAAGCCCGGTGCTGCCTTGGTTGGGCTGTACAGGCAGGCCCCACAGAGGGGCAAAGCGTGGAAAGCTGAGAAACAACACCAGCATGATGGGGGCACCCAGCAGCATGAGTAGGCCAGAGGTGCGCAGCAACTGGCGCAGGCTGGGGTAGCCTGCGGGCATGTGTGCGTTGACCAGTGCTGCAAGCAGCCCCCACACCGCCAGCAGCATGGCGACGGCCACGGACAGGGATTGAGACTGCAAAAACAAGGTCAGCAGCGTGAAAAAGCCCAGAAAGAAAATCACCATGGCATCGCGGCGTGCCCGCATTTCCAGGGTTTTGAGCACCAGCAGCAGCACAACCAGCACCACACCCGCTTCTGGTCCAAGAATCGAGCGAAATTGCAGCACCGTGGCACCAATGGCCAGTGCCAGCAGCGCGGCCAGCAGCCATTTGCCGGGCAAGTTTTGACCTTGGCGCGCCATCCACAAGCGCCATGCCAGCATGCACAGCGCCAGCGCACTGGCCCATGCGGGTAAATACGCCACTTGGGGCAACAGGACCAAGCCGACCGAGCCCAGTATCAGCAAGGTGTCCCGAGTTTCGCGGGGCAGAGCAGGTGCGGTGTTTGCTTGCATATTTAATAGCTGTTAGCGCAGATACAGCAAGCGCTAGAGGCATTTTTTACTAATATTGCCAATGTGGTGCTGGGTTTAGTCATGGAGCGCGCTTTTTCCATCCACCGCCAGCGCAGCCAGGCAGGCATGCAAATGCGCATCGCCGCTGCTGGGTGCAATCTCTAGGCCGCTGGGCAGTTGCAGCCCCCACTGCCACTGCTGCTCGTGGGCATGCAAAACCCAGGCGGTCAGTCGCGCAATTTGCGCCTCGGTGTCCTGCAAACCGGTGGCCTTGGCTTGCAGCCACAGTCGCTGGTGGTGCTGTGCATAGCTGTTGCGCACCACCAAATCACCGCTGCCTGCTGCCAGTGCCGTGGCGGCTTTTTTCCAGACCACGCTGCGCAGTGCATCGCCACGCTGGTAGCTGCGCACGCCATCGTGGTCGGTGCTGCTTGCGCTGCGGGGCAGGGGGGAGCCTGGTTCAGAGGCCTCGTCGTAGTGAATGGGCGGTAGCGGCACTTCAGGGGCGGGGTACACCAGCACCCGGCCATCGGGCTGCCAATAGCTCCACAGGCGAAAAACGCCAAGCGGAAAACGGCTTTCAATCACCACACGTGGCACGCGATGCCAGCCGCGTAGGTGCGGCACGCTGCCCAGTGCAACGGTAGTGGTAGAGCCAGCTTCAACATCGGTGTGCACCCATGCCAGCTTGCCTTGCGAGCGGTTCATGGCCAGCGACACGCCGTGGCGGTGGTACAAGCCGTGGGCGGCGTGCAGCAAGACTGGAACCGTAGCCCGCTCCCCTTGGAATACGGGTTGTAAAGGCCCCAGGCGCAATGCCAGGCCTCGCACGTTGCGGTGCCCCATCCACAAGCTGGCCAGCGCGCTGCCTGTTATCAAAAATGTGAGGGCATAGCCCAGATTGAGCTGGAAGTTGATGCTGGCAATCAGCAGCACCAGCAGCGTGATTGCCAGCACGCACCCGGCCGGGGAGGGCAGAACATAGATATTGCGCTGGCGCAGCAGGTGCTGGGCGCTGGCTTGTTGGCGGCGCGTGGCCCAGTTGTGAAGGGCTTGCCGCCACTTGCTGCGGGTAGGGCGGTGGCTATCTGGCATCAGGGAATGGCCACCGCATCCAGCATGGCACGCACTTGCTCCGGGGTGCCGCGGCCAGAGCGCGCCAAAGCATGCAGGCGGTGTGCCATGGTTTGCACAAAAATGGCTTGCACATCGTCTGGCGAGACATAGTCGCGCCCCGCGATCAAGGCATTCGCTTTGGCAGCACGCAGCAAGGCAATGCCTGCGCGCGGAGAGAGCCCTTGTACAAACCATTGCCCGTTGCGCGTGGCTTCCAGCAAGTCCTGGATGTAGTGCAGCAAAGGCTCTGCGGCATGAATGTGGAGCACGGCTTGCTGCAGCTCGACAAGCTCTTGCGCAGAAATTTGGGCCACCAGCGCATCGGCGTGTTCACGGTGCCCATGGTGGCGCAGTAGTTGCAACTCTGCGTTGCGATCCGGGTAGCCCAAGCTGATGCGCATCAAGAAACGGTCAAGCTGGCTTTCAGGCAGCGGGTATGTGCCGAGTTGTTCTTGGGGGTTTTGCGTTGCAATCACAAAAAACGGCTGGGGCAAGGCATGGGTTTTTCCTTCCACCGAGACTTGTTTTTCCTCCATGGCTTCCAGCAAAGCGCTTTGTGTTTTGGGGCTGGCGCGGTTGATTTCGTCGGCCAGCAGTACCTGCGTGAAGACCGGGCCGGGGTGGAAGACGAAGTTTTCACTGGAGCGTTCATAGATGGAGACGCCGGTGAGGTCGCTAGGCATCAGGTCCGAAGTGAATTGCACGCGCGAGAACTTCAGGCCAAAGCCGTGTGCCAAAGCATGGGCCAACGTGGTTTTGCCCACGCCTGGAACATCCTCAATCAGCAAGTGCCCACCCGCCAATAGGCAGGCAACGCAGTCTTGTACTTGCTGTTTTTTACCAACGATCACCGTGTTAAGCTGATCCAAAAGAAACCGGATTTTGTGCAAATTCATGTGCAAAACGTATCCGAAAACAAAGAAGTTAGGGGACAGGAAAGTGGGCAAGACTGGCTATTTTTCTCACCGTTCGTGCCGACAGCATGAAATGGGGCCCGGACACCCAGAGTGTCCGCAGCGCTTAGATGCTATTGAAGACCGCTTGCTCATGACAGGGGTCTTGGATGGATTGGAGCGAATTGATGCACCTCAAGCTGCCTTGAGCGATGTCGAGCTAGCCCATGATCGCATGCATGTGGCGGCTTTGCGAGGTTTGACGGATCGTTTGGTGGAAGAGCAGGCCGCCGGCGGCCCCGAGTACACCCAGCTGGATACCGACACTTCCATCAACGCTCACACCTTCAATGCTGCGCTGCACGCTGTGGGTGCGGCGGTGGCCGCCACCGATGCAGTGATTGATGGCAGTTTGGAAAATGCTTTTTGTGCGATTCGCCCCCCTGGGCACCACGCAACGCGTGACAAAGCCATGGGTTTTTGCTTTTTCAACAATGTGGCCATTGCTGCACTGCATGCTTTGGACAGGCGCAACCTCAAGCGGGTAGCCATTGTTGATTTTGATGTGCACCACGGCAACGGCACCGAAGACATATTGGCTGGCGATGAACGTGTGCTGATGGTGAGCTTTTTTCAACATCCGTTCTACCCATTCAGTGGGGACAAAGAGCCCGCAGCCAATATGCTCAATATTCCGGTAGCGGCCTATACCAAGGGGATGGATATCCGCGAGCTGGTGGAGATGATGTGGATTCCGCGTCTGGAAGCATTCAAGCCAGAAATGATTTTTGTCAGTGCAGGTTTTGATGCCCACCGCGATGACGATATGGGACAGCTCAACCTCACGGAAAACGACTACATCTGGCTTACCGAGCGCATCAAAGACGTGGCGCGGCGCTTTAGCAAAGGGCGTGTGGTTTCTTGCCTGGAAGGTGGCTACATGATGGGGCCATTGGCTCGCAGCGTGGAAGCACATTTGCGCGTTTTAGCGGATATCTAAACCATGAGTGATTTGTTGCTGCAAACCCGTGACGCGCGCGGCGTAGTCAAGTTGACCTTGAATGATGCGCCGCGTTTTAACGCTTTGGGTAGCGCCATGCTGCAGTCCCTGCAAGATGCGCTCAATGACATTGCGCAGGATGCCAGCGTGCGTGTCGTGGTACTGGCGGCCAATGGCAAAGCATTTTGTGCCGGGCACAATTTGAAAGACATGGCGGCCCAGCCACAGCTAGCCTACTATCAAACGCTGTTTGCACAATGCTCGCGCATGATGCTCAGCATTGCCAAGTTGCCTGTGCCGGTGATTGCGCGGGTGCATGGCATGGCCACTGCAGCGGGCTGCCAACTGGTGGCACAGTGTGATTTGGCAGTGGCCAGCACCCAGGCCAGTTTTGCCACCAGCGGCATCAACTACGGCTTGTTTTGTGCAACGCCCAGCGTGCCGTTGGTGCGCAACGTGCCGTTCAAGCAGGCGATGGAAATGCTCCTGACGGGAGACTTTATAGACGCAGCAACGGCACAAGCGCAGGGCTTGGTCAACCGTGCAGTGGCTCCAGAAGCACTAGATATGCATGTTGAGCAGCTGGTGCAATCGATTGTGCAAAAGCCTGCAACCGCCGTGCGTATGGGTAAGGCTTTGCTGTATCGGCAGCGAGAGATGGGCTTGGAAGCTGCGTATGTGCTGGCGGGCGAAACTATGGCCTGCAACATGATGGATGCTGATGCTCAGGAGGGCGCGCAAGCCTTTGCGCAAAAACGATCTCCATCTTGGCGCAGCTAAGCCAAGGCAGCAAAGTCTTGCAGGCTGATAGGCAATGTGCACCGGGGGGTGGACATAAGGTGCGATTGCTCAACGTAAATATAGGCCATGGATATTTTTGACAAGCTCATCGATGACTTCAACAACTCCAGCGCTTGGCTGGAGTTTTTTATCGTCGTGGGCGGCTTGTTACTGGCCTACGTTGGTGTGCGTTGGTGGGGTGCAAGTCTGAAAGATAAGGGGCGTGCATCGGCGATTTGGTTTGGTCATCGCCCTGTGAGCGGTGCCATGTTTCCCTTGCTGGCACTGCTGCTGATCTATAGCGCGCAACTGGTGGTGACCCATTACATGCCTGTTTTCTGGCTGCGGGTGGCAGTGTCGCTGCTGTTTTCTTTGACCATTATTCGCTTTGTTGCACGGGTCTTGAGCAAGACATTTCCGCAGTCCACCAGCATGCGCTTGCTGGAAAAGGTTTTTTCGTGGGCAGTGTGGGGTGTAGCCGTATTGCAGACATTGGGGCTACTCCCCGCAGTTACGGGGCAGCTTGAGTCCATCAGCTTGACCATTGGAAAATCACAAATCAACTTGCTGAACCTGATTGAGGGTGTGTTGTCTGCAGGGTTGATGATGGTGTTTGTGCTGTGGATAGCCAGCCTGTTTGAGCAGCATGTCATCAATCGCTGGGTCAGTGATTTGTCGATGCGCAAGGTGGGGATGAACATCACCAAAGTGGTGCTGCTTACCATGGGCTTGCTGATCTCGCTGTCATGGGTGGGGGTGGACTTGACCGCGCTGTCTGTGATGGGCGGTGCTGTGGGCGTTGGTTTGGGTTTTGGGATGCAAAAAATCGCATCCAACTATGTCAGTGGCTTTCTGGTGTTGCTGGAGCGAGCATTGCGTATTGGCGACAACGTGCGGGTGGACGGCTTTGAAGGTCGCATCACCGACATCAAAACGCGTTTTACCCTGATTAGAGCCAGCAATGGGCGCGAAGCGATCGTTCCCAATGAGACGTTGATCACCCAGCGTGTGGAAAACCTCTCGCAATCCGATCGGCAGTTTTTGCTCAGTACCACCATCGTCGTGGGTATGGACAGCGATGAGGTGCTGGTGAGTGACATTTTGCTGGGCGCAGCGCGTCGTCAGCCCCGTGTGTTGAGCAACCCCGCGCCATCCGTTCAGTTGGTGGATTTTGTAGAGCATGGTTTGCAATTCACGCTGAGTTACTACATCAATGATCCCCAAAATGGGCAGGGCAATATACGGTCGCAGGTGAATTTGGCGTTGCTGCAAAGTTTGCGAGAAGCAGGCGTTAGCTTGCCCGTGCCCAAACAAATCGTGCAATTTCTGCCCCATCCAGATGGCGCAGTGGCCTCGGCGGGTGCGCCAGCCGCCGCTTCGAGTTTGCCTAGGGAAAGCACTTAGTTTGTGCAAATTGCATCGCTATCTGGCGCGATGCATGCATAAAATGGAACGATCGTTCTTTTTAGTGCGACTGTCTGCGTAAGGAATGCTGGACGGCATTGCTGCAACGCCGCATAGAATGCTCGTTGATTTACGTTTACGTCAATTCAAACAATCTGCAATCACACCGATCCAAGGAGCAGCAGCATGAAGGTATTGGTACCCGTCAAGCGCGTGGTGGACTACAACGTCAAGGTTCGCGTCAAATCCGATGGCACAGGCGTAGACATCGCCAACGTCAAGATGAGCATGAACCCGTTTGACGAAATCGCGGTGGAAGAAGCCGTGCGCCTCAAAGAAAAAGGTGTGGTCACCGAAGTGATCGCCGTCTCCTGCGGCGTGACCCAGTGCCAGGAAACCCTGCGCACCGCCATGGCCATTGGCGCTGACCGTGCCATCCTGGTGGAGACCGATGCTGAGCTGCAGCCCCTGGCCGTGGCCAAGCTGCTCAAGGCCCTGGTGGACAAGGAACAACCCGGCTTGGTGATTCTGGGCAAGCAAGCCATTGACGGCGACAACAACCAGACCGGCCAGATGCTGGCTGCGCTGGCCGACCTGCCCCAAGCCACCTTTGCCTCCAAGGTCGAAGTCGCCGGCGACAAAGTGAATGTGACCCGTGAAGTGGACGGCGGCCTGGAAACTCTGGCGCTGAGCACCCCCGCCATCATCACCACCGACTTGCGCCTGAACGAGCCCCGCTACGTCACCTTGCCCAACATCATGAAGGCCAAGAAAAAGCAGCTGGACATCGTCAAGCCCGAAGACTTGGGCGTGGACGTCGCACCCCGCATCAAGACCTTGAAGGTGGCCGAGCCCGCCAAGCGTGGCGCCGGCGTCAAAGTTCCTGACGTTGCCACATTGGTGGACAAACTGAAGAACGAAGCGAAAGTTATCTAACCCCCTGAGCCGCTGCGCGTCTTCCCCCAAGGGGGACGACAGCCTCGCGTCGGGGCGGCCCTCGCTCGCTGTCTCTGGCTTTGAGACGTGCGGGTTTTGAAGGCCGCATCCCATGCGCAGACTTCGCAAGAACGTAAAGAATTTTGGAGTTGATATGACTTCTCTCGTAATCGCTGAACACGACAACGCTTCCATCAAGGGCGCCACCCTCAACACCGTGACCGCGGCCAAGGCCTGCGGTGGTGACGTGCACGTGCTCGTCGCTGGTGAGAACGCCGCAGCGGCCGCGCAGGCCGCCGCCCAGATCGCCGGTGTGTCCAAGGTCATCCACGCCGATGGCGCCAGCCTCAAGGACGGCCTGGCCGAGAACATCGCGGCCCAGGTGCTGGCCATCGCTGGCAACTACAGCCACATTCTGTTCCCCGCCACCGCCAGCGGCAAGAATGCGGCTCCTCGCGTGGCCGCCAAGCTGGACGTCGCCCAGATCAGCGACATCACCGCCGTGATCGCCGCCGACACCTTCGAGCGCCCCATCTACGCGGGCAACGCGATTGCGACAGTGCAATCGGCTGACGCCACCAAGGTCATCACCGTGCGTGGTACCGGCTTTGACGCCGCAGCGGCCACCGGTGGCTCTGCGACGGTGGAAGCTGTCGCTGCTGTGGCCGATTCGGGCAAGAGCGCCTTCGTGGGCCGTGAAGTGACCAAGAGCGACCGCCCCGAACTCACTGCCGCCAAGATCATCGTCTCCGGTGGCCGTGCCCTGGGCAGCGCCGAGAAGTTCAACGAAGTCATCACCCCCCTGGCCGACAAGCTGGGCGCCGCCATTGGCGCCAGCCGTGCCGCTGTGGATGCGGGCTACGCCCCCAACGACCTGCAGGTGGGCCAGACCGGCAAGATCGTGGCGCCCCAGCTGTACATCGCGGCGGGCATCTCGGGTGCCATCCAGCACTTGGCGGGCATGAAGGACTCCAAGGTGATCGTGGCGATCAACAAGGATCCTGAAGCGCCCATCTTCTCGGTGGCGGACTACGGTCTGGAAGCGGATTTGTTTACCGCGGTGCCTGAGTTGGTGCAAGCGCTGTAAATGGCCGAAGAAAAAGGAGGGGCGCGCCCCTCCTTTTTGCATCCGGGGGGATGCAGGTTGAGAGTGTCTACAACAACAGGCTGTGAGTAGTGAGGGAGCATGACAAACAAGCAAATACGTTCACTCAAGAAGCTAGGGCTGGCGCTGTCATTGGCAGTGGGTACGTGCGCAGCGCATGCGGACTGGGTCATTGGGCAGGTTGCGCCATTGACCGGTGCAGCCTCCGTGCAAGGCAAGGCTTATGCGCAGGGCATGAACTTGTACTTTGCCCAAGTCAATCGTGCAGGCGGAGTGCAAGGCGAGCGCGTGCGCCTCGTCAGTCTGGATGACCGGGGCAGCCCTGAAGACACCCTCAAACAGACACAGCGTTTGCTGCAGGAGAGCAAGCCGGTTGCGTTGGCGGGCTACTTCGGCAATCGCAATTTGCAAGCATTGCTGGACAGCAAGTTGCTGGACCAAGCCCAAATCAGTTTGGTGGGTTTTCACAGCACCGACAGTCGGGTGCTGAAAGCGCCGCAGCTCTTTAGCACCCGTGCTGTGCTGATGGATGAAATTGAAAAAATTGCCAAGCATCTGGCAACTTTGGGGCTGACCCGTCTGGCGCTGGTATACGACGAGCGCC
This sequence comes from Comamonas jiangduensis, assembly GCF_030162955.1. NCBI lineage: Bacteria > Pseudomonadati > Pseudomonadota > Betaproteobacteria > Burkholderiales > Comamonadaceae > Comamonas > Comamonas jiangduensis. The sequence goes on along the minus strand of NZ_JARXOV010000009.1, from coordinate 5,790 downwards.
AAGCTTCAGAAGCACAGGCGCTGGAGGATGCGGTGTCACAGGTGGTGGCTGCGCAAGGCGCCAAGCTGCTGACCAGCAGCGTGCTGAAAACAGGCAAGGCGGCCCAAGAGGCCGTGGTGGATCAGCTGCAAAAGACGGCGCCTTCGGTGCAGGCGGTGATTGTGGTCGCCGCAAGCCCCATGACGGCCGCGTTTGTGGAGTCTTATCGCCTAGAGGGCGGTGCTGCGCAGATTTACGCAACCTCCAGTGCTGATATTGAGCAGCTTGCGGTTCGCCTGCACCCCGAAGTGATGCGCGGTGTGTCGATTGCCCAAGTGGTGCCCAACCCCTATCGCGCCAATAACCGCTTGAACAAAGAGTTTCGTGACCTGGTTGCCAAGCAGCCCAAAGCCGAAGACATCACCGTGAGCTACGCGATGATGGAAGGCTATGTGAACGCCAAGGTGCTGGTGGAGGCCATGCGCCGCACACAGCCACTGAACAGTGAGCGCCTGGCAGACAGCCTGCGTGGTTTGAATGCTTTCGATCTGGGCGGGTATTGGGTGACATTTCGCCCAGGCTCACAGTCGGGCTCCAAGTTTGTGGACTTGAGCATTGTGAATGCGCAAGGCAAGGTTACCCAATAAAGAGATAGCTGCTTACGCAGATTGCATAAGGCTTTAGGCCTGTTTTTATATATAAGAGAGACGATATGAGCTATACCGCACCGATCAAAGACATGTTGTTTGCCATGGAGCACTTGGCCAACCTCGAGCAAGTGGCGCAGATTCCCGGTTTTGAAGATGCTGGCCTGGAAACCGCGCAGGCGGTGCTGGAGGAAAGTGCGAAGCTGTGCGAAAGCGTGGTGGAGCCTTTGAACATTGCGGGCGATACCCAACCCTCGAGCTTTGAAGGCGGCCAGGTCACGACCACGCCCGGTTTTAAAGAGGCTTACCAGCAGTTCATGGAAGGCGGCTGGCAAGGTCTGCAGCATCCAGCCGATTTTGGCGGGCAAGGCTTGCCAAAAACGATTGGCGCAGCGTGTGTCGAGATGCTCAATGCCTCCAACATCAGCTTTGCGCTGTGCCCGTTGCTGACCGATGGCGCCATCGAAGCCCTGCTGACGGCGGGCAGCGATGAGTTGAAAGCCACTTACCTGGAGAAGCTGATCACCGGCGAGTGGACAGGCTCTATGAATCTGACTGAGCCCCAAGCGGGCTCCGACCTGGCCTTGGTCCGTACCAAAGCCGAGCCACAGCCTGACGGTACCTACAAGGTGTTTGGCACCAAAATTTTCATCACCTACGGTGAGCACGACATGGCAGACAACATCGTCCATCTGGTGCTGGCCCGTGTGGTGGGCGCGCCTGAGGGCGTCAAGGGCATCAGCCTGTTTGTGGTGCCCAAGTTCCTGGTCAACGCCGATGGCAGCCTGGGCGCGCGCAACGATGTGCATTGCGTCTCCATCGAACACAAGATGGGCATCAAGGCCTCGCCCACGGCGGTGCTGCAGTACGGTGACAACGGCGGTGCCATCGGCTATCTGGTGGGTGAGGAAAACCGCGGTCTGGAATACATGTTCATCATGATGAACGCCGCGCGTTACGGCGTGGGTATGCAAGGTATTGGGGTGTCTGACCGCGCCTACCAGCGTGCCGTGCAGTATGCGCGTGACCGCGTGCAAAGCCGCCCGGTGGACGGCAGCGTGGCGGGCAGTGCAGCCATCATCCACCACCCCGATGTGCGCCGCATGTTGATGACGATGCGCGCCATCACCGAAGGTTGCCGCGCCATGGCCACCACGGCAGCTGCAGCGTACGACGCAGCCCACCACCACCCTGACGCCGAGGTGCGCAAGGCGAATGCCGAGTTTTATGAATTCATGGTGCCATTGGTCAAGGGCTACAGCACCGAGTCCAGCCTGGAGGTGACCAGCCTGGGCGTGCAAGTGCACGGTGGCATGGGCTTTATTGAGGAAACCGGTGCCGCGCAGTACTACCGTGACGCCAAGATTTTGACCATCTACGAAGGCACGACCGCCATTCAGGCGAATGACTTGGTAGGCCGCAAGACGGCGCGCGATGGCGGCAAGAACGCCAAGGACATTGCTGCCCAGATCGCCAAGACCGAAGAACAGCTGCTGGCCAGCGGCACTGCTGCCGCACAAGCCATGGCGCTGCGCCTGAAAAATGCCCGTGAAGCCTTTTTGGATGTGGTGGACTTTGTGGCGGGCAAGGCCAAGGCATCGCCCAACGCGGTGTATGCGGGCAGCGTGCCGTATTTGATGCTCACGGGCAATCTGGTAGCTGGCTGGCAGATGGGCCGTGCCTTGCTGGTGGCGCAAGACAAAGCAGCCAAGGGCGAGGATGTGGCCTTCATGCAGGCCAAAGTGGTGACGGCGCAGTTCTATGCCGAGCACATCCTGACCCGTACCACCAGTTTGCGCGACAGCATTCTGGCAGGCGGGGAAAGTACCTGTGCTTTGGCGCTGGATGCTTTCTGACGCGAAAGTGACTGCTGTCAGCGCCCGTTGCGAAGAATATGGGCGCAGACATTTAAGATAAAAAGGTGAGCTGCTAGCGCTTTATCCTCAAGCGCTAGCAGCCATTTTCTTATGCAAACTGAAAACGGAGACTTCTGCATGTCCAAAATTCCTGCCGTGCTGCAAAACTTGGCTTTGCCGGTGATTGGCTCGCCTTTGTTCATCATCAGCAACCCCAAGCTGGTCATTGCCCAGTGCAAGGCGGGCATTGTGGGCTCGATGCCTGCACTCAATGCACGCCCCGCAGAGTTGCTGGACGACTGGCTGGCAGAAATTACGGAAGCGCTGGCAGCCCACAACCAGGCGCACCCTGAAGCACCGGCGGCGCCTTTTGCCATCAACCAAATCGTGCACAAAAGCAACGATCGCCTGGAGCATGACTTGGAGGTATGCGCCAAGTACAAGGTGCCACTGGTCATCACCAGCCTGGGCGCCCGTGAAGACGTGAACCAGGCGGTGCACAGCTGGGGCGGCGTGGTGATGCACGACATCATCAACAACAAGTTTGCCCACAAGGCGATTGAAAAAGGCGCGGATGGCTTGATCGCCGTGGCCGCAGGCGCTGGTGGGCACGCGGGGGTGAAAAGCCCGTTTGCACTGATTCAGGAAATCCGCCAGTGGTTTGACGGCCCGCTGGCGCTGTCGGGCTCGATTGCTTCCGGCGGTGCCATCTTGGCGGCACAGGCCATGGGGGCCGACTTTGCTTATATCGGTTCCGCCTTTATTGCCACCGACGAAGCACGTGCCGCTGAAGAGTACAAGCAAGCCATCGTGGACTGCAATTCGGACGATGTGGTGTATTCCAACCTGTTCACCGGCGTGCACGGCAACTACCTGGCGCCATCCATTCGTGCTGCCGGCCTGGATCCTGACAACCTGCCGGTGTCGGACCCCAGCGCCATGAACTTTGGCTCGGGCCGCACCAAGGCGTGGAAAGACATCTGGGGCTGTGGTCAAGGCATTGGCAGCATCGACAAAATTCAACCTGCGGCTGAGCTGGTGGCGCGTTTCAAGCGCGAATACCAAGAGGCGCGCCAGCGTCTGCTGCACGCGGCGTAACGGCTGCGCTCCCTGTACGGAACGGACCTTGTGGCCGTTTTTTTATGCGTGGAAGTCCGGGGTGTGACATCCACGCTTGGAGCATGGATAAGCCAAGACACTGGCTTTCTGAAAGATGCTGGAGTGCAATCACACCACAGTGTTTCACTGGGGTATGAACCATGGTGGCATCTCGACCTTGTCGAAGTGCCTAGCATTTGCGCAAATTTCAGTAAATACTGAAAATCAGAAAACATGCAAAGCTTTGATACGCCTCAGACAGTACGTGCTGCCAAACCACATCCGCGGCGCCCCCAGCCCGGAACTTGGTGGCTGGTGCTGTCGTCTTTGCTGTGGCTACCCCAGGCGGCAGTGATCGCGTGGGCGGTGCAATGTTTTGCGAATGCTCAGGCTTTGCAGTATCTGTGGCTGCAAGTGCTGGCAGTGGCGGCTTTGGGCGTGCTGCGTGCGGTGTGCGAAGGCTTGGGCACACGCATCACGTACCAGCATGCACGTGCCCAGGTGAGTCGGTTGCGCAGTCAGGCCTTGCAAGCGGTGGTGCAAACCTCACCGCTGGATCGCCTGCGTGCTCCATCAGGTTGGGCTGCCAGCGCCTTGGCCGAGCAGGCCGAAGCCATCGTGCCTTGGCTCTCACGCTATCAGCCGGCCCAGTGGCGCGTGATGGTGGTGGCGCCCGTGATTGCGTTGGCGGTAGCAACCCAGTCGTGGCTGGCTGCATTGATTCTGGTGTGCGCCGCGCCTTTGATTCCCTTGTTTATGGCGATTGTGGGCTGGCGGGCCCAAGCTGCCAGCGAAGCGCAGATGGTGGAGCTGGGGCAGATGAATGCCTTTTTGCTGGACCGGCTGCGGGGCCTGGGTACCCTGCGTGCGCTGCATGCCGTGCCGCAAACGGCGCAGCGCTTGCGCACCCATGCTGAGTCGCTGCGCACACGCACCATGCGTGTGCTGCGCATCGCCTTTCTTTCTTCTGCGGTGCTGGAGCTGTTTTCGGCTTTGGGCGTGGCCATGGTGGCCATGTATATCGGTTTCCATCTGCTGGGCAACTTGCCTTTTGGGGCTTGGGGCAAGCCGCTGAGTTTGGGCCAAGCCCTGTGGGTGCTGATGCTGGCCCCCAGTTTTTTTGACCCGCTGCGTGAGTTGTCTGCCGTGTGGCATGACCGTGCGGCAGGCCAGGCCGCCATGCAAGGTTTGCAAGCTTTAGGGCAGCAACGCATCCCTTTGCCCGCAGCGTTGGCCACACACGAAGCCGATGTGCAGAATGCGCCCGATGCGCAAGCGCACGGTGCCATGGCCGTGCAGGCGCAACAGCTGGAAATCGCGGTCGATGGGCAAGCCGCTTTGGCGCCACTGGATATGCACATCCACGCGGGTGAGCATGTGGCGGTTTGGGCACCCAGCGGTGCGGGCAAGTCGGTGCTGCTGGCCCAGCTGGCAGGTTTGCTGCCAGTCGCTGCCGATCAGCTGCAGTTGGATGGACAGCCGGTTGCTGAAGCCCGTTGGCCTGCATTGCGCGCCCGCATGGCATGGATGGGGCAGCAAGCCCATATCTTTGCCGGCAGCGTGCAGCGCAATGTGGCGCTGGGGCGCGAAGGTGTGCAGCCCCAAGATATTGCGCGGGCTTTGGAGCAAGCGGGCCTCAGTACCGCCTTGGCGCAGCGGCAAGGCAGCAGTTTGGGAGAAGGTGGGCAAGGTCTGTCCGGCGGCGAAGCCGTGCGGTTGGCCTTGGCGCGCATGGCTTTGCACCAGCAGGCCGGCCTGTGGCTGGTGGACGAGCCAACCGCACATCTCGATCCTGCAACCGCACAGCAAGTCATGCACCAGCTGCGCGCCTTGGCGCAGGGCAAGACCTTGGTGGTGGCCACCCATGACCCCGCCTTGGCGGCCATGATGGATCGCACCATTCACCTGGCCCCTGCGGTGCAGGAGGCATTCGCATGATGCAGCACACCCGTTTGCGCGATATGGCGCGCATGCTCCGCCATATGGCACCACGGCGCTGGTGGTGGGGCGGTGCGCTGATGGCCGCGCTGACGGTGCTGATGGGCATGGCGCTGCTAGGTTTATCGGGCTGGTTCATTGCAGCCACCGCCATTGCGGGCTTGGTGCCAGCCACAGCGTTGGTGTTTGATGTGTTCATGCCTTCGGCAGGCATTCGCTTGTTGGCCATGGGGCGCACGGCTTCGCGCTACGGCGAGCGGGTGGTGACGCAC
>NZ_JARXOV010000008.1:0-137183 GCF_030162955.1 Comamonas jiangduensis | reverse complement strand
TGTGTTTAGGCGCTATATCCAATGTAGGCAAGCGCAAGCTGCTCTTGTTTTGAGTGAATGGGGCAAGGTATACGCCCACATCTCACGCCCCACAATGCAGCGCAAAAAAGGCCTGCACGGCTGCAGGCCTTGTCACCGTTGCCATGTCATGCCATGCCTTGCACGCCACATGACATGGCGGCATGCGGTAGCTCAACGCTTGGGCAGCACGTCCAATTCTGCCGCGCTGGGCAGAAAGCTGCCGTTCCACACGGCCTGGACGGGGATGGGGCGCTGGGTGGCGTAGGCCTTGGCGACCTGTTCGGCCATCAACTTCAATCGCTCAGGGTTGATCTGTCCAAAGCCTTCTTTGCGCGCGCCTTCGCTGTCGATGGCGGTTTCGATGGTCAGCTTCAGGCGTTTGACTTCCAGCGGTGCATTGACCAGCCCGTCCTTGGCCTTCATGGAGGCGATGGCCGCCTCGGGGTGGGCGATGGCTTCCTTGGCACCCTTGGCAAAGGCCTTGAGGAAGGCGCGCACGGCTTCGGGCTTTTCGGCAATCAACTTGGGGCTGGCGATGATGACGTTGCCGTACAGCTGCACGCCGTGCGTGGCATAGGGCAGGACCACCACGTCCTCGCGCTTGACGCCGCGCGCCTCCAGGTTCAGCAGGCTGGTGAAGGTGTAGCCGGTCACGGCGTCCAGGTCGCCGCGCACCAGCATGGTCTCGCGCAGTGGTGGATCCATGGTGGTCCACTGCACCTCGCCCACGCCGTTGGCCTGCGCAAACAGGGGGAAGGTGCGGCGGCCGGCATCAAAAATGGGCGCGCCCAGCTTCTTGCCGGTCAAATCGGCGGCCTTGGTGATGCCGGATTTCTTCAGCGCCATGACCGAGGCGGGCGTGGTGTTGTAGATCACCATGATGGCCACAGGCTTGATGGGCGCGTCCGGGTTGTTGGCGTGGAATTCCATCAGCGCGGCCAGGTCGGCAAAGCCCAGGTCGTGCGTGCCCGAGGCCACGCGCTGGATGGCGCCGGCGCCGCTGGCGGCTTCCACATTCACATCCAGACCGACTTCCTTGAAGTAGCCCTTTTGCTCCGGGTGCACGAACAGGGCGGCCGGGCCTTCGAAACGCCAGTCGAGCTGGAACTTCAAAGGCGTGGCCTGTGCGTGGGCGCTGGTTAGGGCCGAGGTGGCCAGCAAGGCGGCGGCAGCGGTCTGCAGGAATTGGCGTTTGCGCATGGTTCAACACAATCAAAGGGTGGAAGGAGCACGGGTTGAGCAAGATCAATGCCCGGATTGCATACACAATTGGCATGCAAGTTGCGGCGGTCCGGGGCACAGGTCGCCGCATGGCGACAGAAACGGAAAGCTCCATGACCGAAATTGATTTCTCCACCCTCGGCGCGTACGAGCGCTACAAGCTCATGGCCAGCCTGATCGTGCCGCGGCCGATTGCCCTGGTGACCACGCTGGCCGCGGACGGCACGGTAAATGCTGCGCCGTTCAGCATGTTCAACATGGTGGGCGAGGACCCGCCGGTGGTCATGCTCAGCGTGAACAAGCTGCAGGACGGCCAGCTCAAGGACACGGCGGCGCACATCCTGCGCACCAAAGAGTTCGTGGTGCACCTGGCCGATGAACCGATCGCGGCCGCTATGCACCGCTGTGGGGATCGCCTGCCCGTGACCGAGAGTGAGCTGGCCTACACGGGCCTGCACACCACACCGTCCCAGACCGTGCAGGTGCCGCGCATTGCCGAGGCGCCCGTGGCCTTCGAGTGCGTGCTGCACGAGCTGATGGAAACCGACAGCCGCTACGTCTTCATCGGCCGCGTGCAGTGGCTGGCGGTGCGCGATGGACTGGTAGACACCGCAACCTGGCGCGTGAGACTGCAGGACTACTTTCCCGTGGGCCGTTTTGGCGCCAGCTTCTACGTCACCTGCCGTGAGCGTTTTGCCATCGATGGGGATGCAGGCAAGGCCACCCCGCAGGCAGGCAGTGCCAGTACTGCGATTGATGAAATGTGAGCTAACGGCGCTGGATATATCGTCCTTTCAGTTAGATTTATCTGTGAAGCCCAGTATTCACAAGCGCTGGCAGCTACATAAATCAAAGCTTCTTAACGTCTCAACACGGCTTGCGCTGCTTCACCGCATCCAACTGCGAAGCGCATCCCAGCGCGTGAAAGTGCATGAAAAAAGCCCTTGGCAGGTGCCAAGGGCTTTGTATTTCAGCAGCGCGGTGAATCGCGCCGGGGCTTAGGCCTTGTGCGCAATCGCTTGTGCCGCTGACAGCGCGGTCATGTTGACCACGCGGCGCACGGTGGACGAGGGCGTCAGCACATGGGCCGAGGCCGAGGCACCCATCAAGATCGGGCCGATGGTGGTGCCGTGCGATGCCGTGGTCTTGAGCACGTTGAACAGAATGTTCGCCGCGTCCAGGTTGGGGCAGATCAGCACATTGGCTTCGCCGTGCAGCGTGCTGTCCAGCAAGGTGCGTGCGCGCACCTTTTCGTCCAGTGCGGCGTCACCATGCATTTCGCCATCGCATTCGATGCCGGGGTTGGCAGCCGCGAACAGGTCACGCGCGGCACGCATCTTCTTGGCAGATTTGCGGCTGGAGGAGCCGTAGTTGGAATGCGACAGGAAGGCCACCTTTGGTGGAATGCCAAAGCGCGCCACTTCGTCGGCCGCCATCTTGGCGATCTGGGCCAGCTCTTCGGCGGTGGGGTCTTCGTTGATGTAGGTGTCCGCGATGAAGAGGGTGCGGTCTTCCAGCAACAAAGCGTTCACAGTGGCCAAGCGATCCGCTCCTGCCTTGTGGCCCAGCACGGTCTCGATGTAGTCGAGGTGGCGGTCAAAACGCCCCACCAGGCCAGCCAGCATGGCATCGGCATCGCCGAGCTTGACCATCAAGGCCGCGATCAGGGTGTTGGAGCGGCGCACGGCAGACTTGGCAGTCTCGGGCGTCACGCCTTCACGGCCCATCATGCGGTGGTAGGTTTCCCAGTACTGGCGGAAACGGGGGTCGTCTTCGGGGTTGCAGATTTCCACGTCCACACCGGGTTGCAGGCGCAGGCCGGCTTTTTCAATTCGCGCGAGGATCACGGCAGGGCGGCCAATCAAAATAGGCTTGGCCAAGCCCTCTTCCACCACCACTTGCACGGCACGCAGCACGCGCTCGTCTTCACCTTCCGCATAGGCCACGCGCTGCAGATTGCTCTTGGCAGCGGCAAACACGGGGCGCATGATCATGCTGGTCTGGTAGACAAAGCGGCTGAGGCTGTCGCGGTAAGCGGCAATGTCTTCGATGGGGCGCATGGCCACGCCCGACTCTGCCGCAGCCTGGGCCACAGCGGGGGCAATCCGCATGATCAAGCGGGTGTCGAAGGGCGTAGGAATCAGGTAGTCAGGGCCGAACTTCAGCTCCTTGCCCTGGTAGGCCGCAGCCACTTCGTCCGATACGTCCTGCTTGGCCAGCGCCGCGATTTCGCGCACGCAAGCCAGCTTCATGCTTTCCGTGATCTTGGAGGCGCCGCAATCGAGCGCACCGCGGAAGATGTAGGGGAAGCACAGCACGTTGTTGACCTGGTTCGGGTAGTCCGAGCGGCCCGTAGCGATGATGCAGTCGGGGCGCACGGCCTTGGCCAGTTCAGGGCGAATTTCAGGCTCAGGGTTGGCCAGCGCCAAGATGATGGGGTTGGGCGCCATGGTCTTGACCATGTCTGCCGTCAGCACACCGGGGGCCGAGCAGCCCAGGAACACATCGGCGCTGTCAACCGCATCGGCCAGCGTGCGCTTGTCGGTATCTTGTGCGTATTGCGCCTTAGAGGCGTCGAAACCGCCGGGGCGGCCCTGGTAGATCACGCCCTTGGAGTCGCACACGAAAATGTTTTCGCGGCGCACACCCAGGCCCACCATCACGTTCAGGCAGGCAATGGCCGCAGCACCAGCGCCAGAGACCGCCACCTTCACGTCTTCAATTTTTTTGTTCACCAGCTCCAGGCCGTTCAACAGGGCAGCGCTGGAAATGATGGCGGTGCCGTGCTGGTCGTCGTGGAAGACGGGAATATTCATGCGCTTGGAGAGTTCTTGCTCAATGTAGAAGCATTCCGGCGCTTTGATGTCTTCCAGATTGATACCACCCAGTGTGGGTTCCAGCGAGGCGATGATGTCGATCAGCTTGTCGGGATCGCGCTCGGCCAGTTCGATGTCGAACACGTCCACACCGGCAAACTTTTTGAACAGGCAACCCTTGCCTTCCATCACAGGCTTGGAAGCCAGAGGGCCGATATCACCCAGACCCAGCACCGCAGTGCCGTTGGTGATGACGCCCACCAGATTGCCGCGCGAGGTGTACTCGGCGGCTTTGGAGGGGTCAGCCTCAATATCCAAGCAGGGGTAAGCCACGCCGGGGGAATAGGCCAGCGACAGGTCACGCTGGTTGGACAGGGGCTTGGTCGGGGTGACCGAAATCTTGCCCTTGTTAGGGCTAGCGTGGTACTCACGCGCAGCATCGCGCAGGGCTTGTTCAGCGGTGGACAGGGTTTGCGTCATACAAAAATCTGGTGAATCTGACTCGGCAAGCTAGGTGCTTGCTTACCTAGAGCTTACTCCAGGTCGTGTGTCTGCTATCAATGAACCTATGGTGCGCTGCAATATGCGTCACCGCATGCACAAACCCCGGCTGGATAGGCCGGGACTGCGGGCGCCCAAATAAGCTGGGCGTGGAGCTAGGTCAGGATGCTTTAGTGCGCATCTGCCTGGCGCGCGGCATTGATAACGGCTTGGGTATCGCCACGTGCGCCATTGAAAAACACGTTCAGGAGCACCGCAGCAATCGAGGCCAAGAGGATACCGGATTCGATCAGGGGATGGATGGGGTGGGGCATCCACTGGCGGAAGTTGGGTGCCACCAGCGGGATCATGCCCACGCCGATGGACACCGCCACAATCATGGCGTTGTTGCGGTTGTCCTTGAAGTCCACCGTAGACAAGATGCGGATGCCGGTAGCAGCCACCATGCCAAACATCACCAGCCCAGCACCACCCAGCACGACGGTGGGCAAAGACTCAATCAGCATGGCCATTTTGGGCAGCACACCCAGCACGATCAAAATTACCCCGCCTGCCACGCAGACCCAGCGGCTCTTGACGCCCGTAACCGCAACCAGCCCTACGTTTTGCGAGAAGCTGGTGTAGGGAAAGGTGTTGAAGATGCCGCCAATCAAGGTGCCCAAGCCATCGGTGCGCAGGCCACGTGTCAGTTCGTTTTGGCTGATTGGTTTGCTGGTCATGTCAGACAGGGCCAGGAACATGCCGGTGGATTCAATCATCACCACCACCATGACCAGGGTCATGGTCAAGATGAGAATGGGGTCAAACACGGGCATGGCAATTTCAAAAGGCAGCACCAGGTTGAACCACTGGGCTTGTGCCACTTTGTGAAAGTCCATCAGACCCATGGCAGCGGTGATGATGCCACCGACCAAAATCCCCAGGAGCACCGAAATATTGGCCAGGAAGCCCTTGCCAAAGCGCGCCACCAGCAAGATGGTAAGCAGCACGGCGGCAGAGATGCCAACCCCCGTCAGGTCCGCGTATTTGGGGTTGGGGATGGTGGGCACCACGGCAAAGCCTTTGGGGACGGGCGGCAGCGAGGTGCCCGGCGCGCCCGCCATGGCCTGCGCCTCTGACAGCCACTTCAGGTGCTCGGGGTTGGGCACCGAGGGGGCGGTGGGGCCGACGGGGTTGCCAAAAATCCAGTTGATGCCCACGCGCATCAGGCTGATGCCGATGACGGTGATGATGGTGCCTGTGACCACCGGCGGGAAGAAACGCAGCAAGCGGCTAATGACCGGCGCAATCAGCATGGAGATCACCCCGGCGCCGATGACCGAGCCAAAAATCAACCCGGCGCCTGCGTGGCCTCCGGTGCTTTGCGCCATGGACACCATGGGGCCGACGGCGGCAAAGGTCACGCCCATCATGACGGGGAGCTTGATGCCAAACCACTGTGTGCAGCCCATGGCTTGAACCAGCGTGACCAGCCCGCAGACAAACAAGTCCGCAGAGATCAGCATGGCCACCTGTTCCGGCGGGAGGTTGAGCGCACGGCCCACGATCAGGGGCACAGCCACAGCACCGGCGTACATCACCAAAACGTGCTGCAGGCCCAGCGCAGTCACGCGCCCTAAAGGTAGTTTTTCATCAACAGGATGCACATTGGTTTGCATGGGGGTCTTCCTTGGAATCCTTGATCTGTTCTGACAGAACGCGATGCACATCTTGCGCACAACGATCCATACAAAAAGTGTATACAAAGTAAGGTGGAAAGCGTTCCAAGAGAAACCCCCGATCTGCTCTTATTTCCTAAGGGTTTGCCCCTTAAAAATGCCAAATTTTTGAAGTGGATGGATTTCTTTTTTGTGAAGCAAGAAGGCTTTTTGCACTATGAAATTTGAGCGGTGCTATCGATACCTTGAATCGAGGTATTTGTGTGCTGCAGGCGTGGAATGAGCAAGGCCGCAACGCTGGCTGTGCTGGCATGCTGCAGCAAGAACCACGCATTTTTCAGGGCGTAAAAAAGCCCCTAGCGCGTAAGCGGTAGGGGCTGAGAGTTGCCGCTGAAACAGCGAGGGCGGAGGTGTCTTAAGCGAGTAAATCCGCCAAGCTGCGCGCGACGACCTTGGTGGCGCGGCGCAGGTCTTCCAGCTCCAGGCGCTCATCGGCGCGTTTGGCATGGCTTTCCAGCACGCTGCGGGGGCCGGCACCGTAGATCACGCCGGGGATGCCGCGCTCCACGTACAGGCGCACGTCGGTGTACAGCGGCGTGCCCACGGCGGGCGGCTTGGTGCCGAACACGGCTTCGCCGTGGGTCTGGATGGCCTCCACCAAGGGCTGGTTGCCCGCCAGCGGGGTCATGGCGTTGGCCAGCAGCAGGCGCTTGATGTCCGCACGCACGGCGTCCTCACCGGTGTAGCCCCGCTGGGTGTTGAAGTCGGCGGTGGCGCGGGCGATCACTGCGCGGATGCTGGCTTCCACCTCGGCCGGGTGCTCCTCGGGGATCATGCGGCGGTCCAGCTTGAGCACCACCTTGCCGGGGATCACATTGGTGTTGGTGCCGCCTTCGATGCGGCCGATGTTCAGGTAGGGGTGCTTGATGCCGGGGACCTGTGAAGTCACCTGCTGGTAGCGGGTGTTCTCGGCATACAGCGCGTTCATGATGGCCACGGCGCCCTGCAGCGCGTCCACCCCCGTGTGGGGCACGGCGGCGTGGGCCATCTTGCCGTGCACGGTCACTTCCATCTGCAGGCAGCCGTTGTGCGCGGTCACCACTTCGTAGCTGAAACCCGCGGCCACCATCAGATCGGGCCGGGTCAGGCCTTGCTCCAGCAGCCAGCCGGGGCCAAGCAGGCCGCCAAACTCCTCGTCGTAGGTGAAGTGCAGCTCCACCGCGCCCCGGGCGGGCTTGGCCACGGCCTCCAGCGCACGCACGGCGAAGGTGAAGGTGGAGAAATCGCTCTTGCTCACCGCCGTGGCACGGCCATACATCTTGCCGTCTTCGATCTGGGCGCCATACGGGTCCTTGGTCCAGCCTTCACCGGGGGGCACCACGTCGCCGTGGGCGTTCAGGGCAATCGTCTTGCCGCCCGCACCATAGGGGCGGCGCACGATCAGGTTGGTGATGGACTCCATGCCGTAGTCCTTGACGGCCTGGGCCGGCACCACGTGCTTTTCGGCCTCAAAGCCGAAGGCCTGGATCAGGTCGGCCGTGCGTTCGGCATGCGGGGCATTGTTGCCGGGCGGCGTGTCCGTGGGCACCTGCACCAGCGCCTGCAGAAACTGTACCTGTTCGTTAAAGTGCGCATCAATCCATGCATCCAGCGCGGCGTAGGTGGCTTGGCGGTCTTGGGTCATTGTGTTGTCTCGAATCGCTAGGGTTTAGTGGGCAGCCAGTTGCGCCAGCACATGGCTGAAGGCGTCGACGGCCAGTTGCATGTCGTCGCTGGTGGTGGCTTCCAGCGGGTTGTGGCTGATGCCGCTGTTGAGACCGCGCGTGAACAACATGGCCTGGGGCATGACTTCGTGCAGCTTCATGGCATCGTGGCCCGCGCCACTGGGCATGCGCAGCAGTGGCACGCCCAAGGCATGTACCGCGTTTTCCCACAACGTTTGCAGGGCAGGATCGCTGGGCGCGGCGGCGGCTTTCATGGCTAGCTCGGTCTTGTATTGCAGGCCGCGGCGCTGGGCGATCTCGTTCAGCTTGGCCAGCACATCGGCCACCATGGCATCGCGCTGGGCATCCGTGGGGGCGCGCAAGTCCATGCTGAAGGCGCATCGGCCGGGCACCACGTTGATCGAGCCATTGGGCACCTGCAGCATGCCGATGGTGGCCACGCTGTCGCCGTCTTTCAGTGCGCGTTCTTCCATGTAAAGCGCCAGCTCGGCCACGCCCAGCGCCGCATCGCGGCGACGGTTCATGGGCGTGGTGCCAGCGTGGCTGGCGGTGCCAATCATTTCGCACACGTAGCGCACACCGCCATTGATGGACGTGACCACGCCCAGCGGAATGTCAAACTCATTGAGCACCGGGCCTTGCTCGATATGCACTTCGATAAAGCCCAGGTACTGCGCAGCATCGCGCTGGAGCTTGGGAATGTCGTCGATGCACAGGCCCGCATGCTGCATGGCTTCGCGCATGGTGATGCCGTCGGCGTCTTTTTGCTCCAGCCATTCGGGCTTGAAGTCGCCGATCAGCGCGCCAGAGCCCAGGAAGGTGGCTTTGTAGCGCTGGCCTTCTTCTTCTGCAAAACCCACCACCTCAATGCCAAACGGCAGGCGCTTGCCTTGGCGGTGCAGCTCGCGCACGCAGGCCATAGGCACGAAGATGCCCAGGCGCCCGTCGTACTTGCCGCCGTTGCGCACGGTGTCGTAGTGGCTGCCGGTCAGCAGGTACTTGGCGCCTGCCTGGGCCGGGTGGTAGCGGCCGACCACGTTGCCCACGGCGTCGATCTCGACCTCGTCAAAACCGCAGTCGCGCATCCAGTGGCTGATGCGCTGGGCGCAGGCGCGGTGGGCGTCGGTCAGGTAGGTGACGGTGAGCTGGCCCTTTTCGGCATAGCCCGGCTCGCTGTGCTGGGCCAGTTTTTCCTGCCAGTCCCACACGTCGTTGCCCAGTGTGGGCTCGTAGCCAAACTTGTCGTTCAGGCGTATTTCCGCAATACGGTGGATGTTGCGAATGGCCTCCGCGCGCTCAAAGTCGGGGTGGTTGTGCAGGCGGCGGGCAAAGGTGGCAATGATTTCCTGCTTGGGCAAGCCTGTGCCACGCGGGCCGCGTACGGCCAGAATGAAGGGAAAGCCAAAGCGGGCGTTGTAGTCCGCGTTGAGCTGCTGGATGTGTGCCAACTCCTCGGGCGTGCAAGCGGTCAGGCCCGCCTTGTTTTGCTCGTTGGTGGATTCTGCCGTCAGCGTTTTGGCCACCATGGCCTTGCCAGCGAGCTCCGGGTGGGCGCGGATCAGGTCCAGCTGCGCCTCGGGCGAGGCCTGGGCCAGCACCTGGACCATGGCGTGCTTGAGGTGGGCCAGTGACTTGAACGGGCGCTGTGCCAGCGCAGCTTCGGCAATCCAGGGCGAATGCTCGTACAGGCCGTCCAGCAGCTGCACGGCGCTGGCGGTGTCGGCGGTGTTGAGTTGTTCCAGGGTCAGGGCCATGGTGCTTCCTGTCAAAAAATAGAGCTGCTGACGCAGGATGGATAAGGGCTGGATGCCAGTTTGGCAATCAAACTGCGTTCACAGCGCGGGCGCCGGGAAGCGCTGGGCCCAGTGGCGCGCCAGGTCGATGCGGCGGCACACCCAGACGTCGCTGTGGCGCTGGATGTGGTCCAGAAAGCGCTGCAGCGCCGTGATGCGCCCGGGCTTGCCCAACAGGCGGCAGTGCATGCCAATGCTCATCATCTTGGGGGCGTTGTCACCGTCTTCGGCGCCTTCGGCGTACAGCGTGTCGAAGGTGTCTTTCATGTACTGGAAGAACGGGTCGGCGTGCGAATAGCCCTGGGGCAGGGCAAAGCGCATGTCGTTCACGTCCAGCGTGTAGGGCACGATGAGCTGGTGGTGGTGGCTGCCATCGGTCTTTTCCAGGCGCATCCAGAACGGCAGGTCGTCGCCGTAGTAGTCGCTGTCGTAGGCGAAGCGGCCGTCGTCGGCCACCAGGCGATGGCTGTTGGGGCTGTCGCGGCCGGTGTACCAGCCCAGGCCGTGGTCGCCATCGTGGCCGTAGAGGTCTTCGAAAATCTCCATGCACTGCGCCATGTGGGCGCGCTCGATCTCCTCGGGCACGTTCTGGTAGTGGATCCACTTCAGGCCGTGGCAGGCCACCTCGTGGCCCAGATCGGCAAAGGCCTGGGCCAGCTCGCGGTGCTTTTGCAGGGCCGTGGCCACGCCGAACACGGTCAGAGGCAGTCCGCGCTTTTCAAACTCGCGCAGGATGCGCCACACGCCGGCGCGGCTGCCGTACTCGTAGATGCCATCCATGCTCATGTGGCGCGCCGGGTAGGCGGCCGGGTTGAACATTTCGGACAGGAACTGCTCGCTGGCCGGATCGCCGTGCAGCACATGGTTCTCGCCGCCTTCCTCGTAGTTCAGCACGAACTGCACCGCCACACGCGCTTGACCGGGCCACTGGGGATGGGGCGGGGTGCGGCCGTAGCCAATCAGGTCACGGGGGTAGGGGGCGCAGGCGTTGTAAGTCATGGGAATCTACGAATCAGGCAAAAGGCAGAGCTTCAGAGGGTGACGCTGGACAGCGCCATGGATAAATCGTTGGTCGGCATATCGCGGTCAAAGGTCAGCCCTTGTTCCACATGCTCCAGGTGCTCCTGCATCAGGCGCACGGCGGTGTCTTCGTCTTTGGCGGCCAGGGCGGCCACGATGGCTTCGTGCTCTTCGTGCGAGTGCTCGGCGGCGCTGGTGCTTTGGTACATCAGCGTGATGAGGGCGCAGCGAGAGATCAAGTCACCCAGAAGCTGCGCCAGCACGTGGTTGCCCATTTGCTCGGCCATGACCACGTGGAAGTCGCCCAGCAGCTCGGTGCGCTGGCCCACATCGTTGCGGTCCATGGCCTTTTTCTCGGCGGCAATGTGGTGCTTGAGGGTTTTGATCTGCGCGGGTTTGACTTGGCGCACAAAGGCGCGCGTCATTTCGGTCTCCAGCATGCGGCGCACGGCAAACACCTGCTTGGCTTCGTCAACCGACGGCGTGGCCACAAAGGCGCCGCGCGCAGGGGCCAACGTGACCAGCCGGTTTTGCGACAGCTGGAACAAAGCTTGCCTGACCAAGGTGCGCGAGACGCCAAAGTGGTCGGCCAGCTTTTGCTCGGCCAGCTTGGTGCCGGGCAGCAATTTGTGCTCAACAATGGCACGGGTCAAAGCGTCCGCAATGGCGCTGGTGGAGGATGTTTCCATAGGGATCATCATAGATGCGTTTGAGCAAAAATTGTATACACTTTTGGTAAACAAGCGGTTGCGTGGCAGCTGCAGACATTAAGGAGTTACCTCATGGGCTTGAGTACCCACGTTCTGGACACCATGCACGGCTGCCCTGCAGCGGGCATGCAGGTGAAGCTGTATGCCACCGACGGTGACGCGGCCACGCTGGTCAAGGACCTGACGCTGAATCACGATGGCCGCACCGATGCGCCGCTGTTTGATAACGACAGTCTGAAAGTTGGCACGTACCGCTTGGCTTTCGATGTAGCAGGCTACTTCAAAGCAAAAGGCGTGCAACTTCCCGAGCCGAATTTCTTGAGCGTGGTCAACTTGGACTTTGGCGTGGCGCACACCGATCAGCATTACCACGTGCCGCTGCTGGTGAGCCCTTGGAGCTATTCCACCTACCGGGGGTCGTGATGTGGCAGGCTGGCGCTGAGCGCGCATAACGGCGCTCACACCATAAAAAAGAGAGCGGCTTGCGCTCGATGTGCAATAGTTTCAGGTGCTTTTGTGTCTGAAACTGTTGAAGCATCAGCGCAAGCCGCTCTTGTTTTTGAAACTTTCTGTGCTTAGCCGCCTTCCAGCTGCCCTTCCGACAAGGTATCGAGCTGAAAACGCCCGGAGCGGTCCCACAACCAAGTGTCGGTATAGCTGACGCTGCCCGCACCAGTGGGCGGAAATGGTGCAGCAGCACGCACCAAGCGCTCAATTTCACGCACCACTTCGGGGGCGTGGCTGGGTTTGCGCATCCAGTTCAGGCGCTGGATCTGGCCGCTGCCACTGAGGCTGATCTCCAGCACACCCACGGCATACAGCATGGCGGGCAGCTTGCCGCGGTAAATGCGCGAGGCATAGCGCTGGTAGAGGTGGTTAGCGGCTTTGCGTTCGTAAGCGGCGGAGGCTGGGCGGCCCTTGCTGGGCAGCGTGATAGGGACGCCGCAGGCGGTGAGTGCCGCAGCTGCACTGGCTGTCAAGCCAGCCAACAGCCAATGGCGGCGCGTTGCTGCGATGCTCAGGGGGTGAGGGTGGGTGTGCATGGCACCAGATTACTGCGCAGGTGCTGGGCCGTGGTGCTGCACCATGTGCGCGTGTTGTTGTAGGCCGTTGTGCCGCAGGCGGCCTAACCTGCACAGCGTTGTCTGCTTAGGCGGGTGACAGCGCGCAGAGCAGCATCCAGTCTTCGTCGTGGTAGCGGCCTTCTGCGTACACACAGCGCGGCTCCGTGCCAAAGCGCACAAAACCGTGGCGCAGGTACAGTGCAATCGCGGCATGGTTGCTGCTGAGTACGCCCAACTGCACTTGTTGCAGCCCTTGCATGCTGCGTGCGTGGGACAGTGTGCGGGCCAGCATGGCATGGGCAATACCCTGGCCGCGGAAGGTCGGGGCGACATACACGCCCCAAATTTCGGCCTTGTGCGCCAGCTTCAGCGGTTGGTGACGCTGCAGCCCCATGGTGGCAACCAGCTGATCGTTGTGCCATGTGCCGATCGCCCAGCTGTCTGGGCTGGGGCAAATACCTTGCGCCACGGCATCCAGTGGCATGTCGGCCTGCTCTTCGGGGGATGAGAAGAAGGCTGCGGGGTGTGCCTGCAGGGCTTGCAGGCGCAGCGTTTGAAAGGCGGCTGCATCGCTGGGTGCAAAGGTGCGCAGCACACAGGGCGGCGCGGGCTTAGCCGCCATCGCGCTGGCCTTCGGTCAAGGTGTCCAGCTGGAACTGCCCGGATTTGTCCCACAGCCAAGTGTCGGTATAGGTCACATAGCCCAGCTTGCTGGCAACCGGAAAGGGCGCGGCAGCGCGCACGGTGCGCTCAATTTCACGGATCACTTCAGGGGCATGGCGGGGTGCGCGCATCCAGTTAAAGCTGCGCACCTGGCCCTTGCGGTCCAGATTGACTTCCAGCGTCCCCACGGCATACAGCAAGGGGGGCAGTTTGCCTTTGTAAATGCGGTGGGCGTTTTGCCCGTACAGGTGGCGCGCGGCATCCTGGCGATAAGCGCGCGGGGTGCTGGCGCTGGAGTTGCTGCTGGGCACGACGGCATCGGGCGCATCCGGGCGCGGCGGCGGCTTGACACCACAGGCAGCCAGCAATGCCGCCATCGCAGTGGCCATGCCACCCCACAGCCAGTGGCGTTTGGGGAGGGAAGATGGGGATGCAGACTTTTCAGGCATGGTGCTAGCTTATCCTGATCTTGCCGCGCCATGCAGCGGCATGGTGTGCATCGGCAAAGTGGCAAGCCTTGTGCTTGTCACCGTGTTCGAGATGCGTGCTGTATGCCGGGGTGGCGCAGTGCGCCAAGCAATGCAAAGAAATGAGGTATGGGGTGAATGATGGGGAGCGCCTGCGGGCGTTGGCTGCGCAAGCACCGGTGTGTCTGGTAGAGGTCGTGGGCGTGCAAGGCTCTGCACCGCGCAGTGCGGGCGCTTGGATGGCGCTGCAAGGCACGGCGCTGGTGGGCACGATTGGTGGTGGTCATCTGGAATGGGAGGCCATGCGCATGGCCCGAGCGTGGCTGCAGCAAGGCATGCCGGGCGACAGCTTCAACCAGCGCTTGGCACTGGGGCCTTCGCTGGGACAGTGCTGCGGTGGTGCGGTGCAAATGCGCTGGTCTGCTGTGCATGCCCACAATGTTGAGGCCGTGCTGGCGCGGCTGCAGCCAGCGCGTGCGCCGGTTGCGCTGTTTGGGGCCGGGCATGTAGGGCACGCCCTGGTGCGTGTGCTGCAGCCGCTACCCTTTTGGGTGCATTGGGTTGATAGCAGGGACGACGTTTTCCCCGCGCAGCCCATGCCGCAGCTGCATTGCGAGCATTCCAGCCCGGTACACCATGCAGTGCGCGATCTGCCCGCCCAATCGCTGGTGTTGGTGATGAGTTTTAGCCACGCAGAAGATCTGGACATTGTCAGCGCCTGTCTGCGCCGCCAGCGTGAGCGCGGTGATCTGCCTTTTATCGGGCTGATTGGCAGCGCCACCAAATGGGCGGTGTTTCAAAAGCGGCTGGCCGAGCGTGGCTTTGGTGCCGACGAAATCGCCCACATCACCTGCCCGATCGGTCTGCCCGGCATTGCAGGCAAAGAGCCGGAGGTGATTGCCATCGCCGTAGCGGCACAGTTATTGCAACTGCGTGCACAGCAGCTTGCAGCTGTCTGACGGGGGAGCTGCTGGGATCTTGGTAGTTGCCCGAGGAGCGGCTGTTTTTTTTGCTTTTGGCAACAAAAATTGCATACACTTTGACGAAAGACAGGTCGCAGCGGTGCCCAAATTGATGCTTGCATCCCAGGTGCGTGACCCTTTCTTCTGCTCAGAGCGCCCGCAGTGGTGAGCAGGTTTGATCCTTGGTGGCCTTTGCGCTACCGGAGTTGAGTGCTATGGAAAGCTATATCCTCGACTGGGCCAACCTGCTGTTGCGGTGGCTCCACGTCATTACCGCCATCGCCTGGGTGGGCTCGTCGTTTTACTTTGTTTTCCTCGACAGCAGCCTGACCCCGCCGGTCGATGAAGATCTCAAAAAACAAGGTGTCAGCGGCGAGTTGTGGGCCTTGCACGGCGGCGGTTTTTACCACCCCGTAAAGTTTGCCGGCGCGCCGCCCAAGTTGCCTGAGCACACGCACTGGTTCTTTTGGGAAAGCTACACCACCTGGCTGTCTGGCTTTGCGCTGCTGACCGTGTCCTACCTGTGGAACGCCAACATCTATTTGGTGAACCCTGCCAACCCCGTCATGTCCAGCGGCATGGCGATTGCCGTGGCGTTGTCGTTCCTGGTGGTGTTTTGGTTGCTCTACAACGGCATCTGCCGCCTCTTTGGTGAAAAAGAGGGCGGCGACGGCATTGTGGGTGCCATGGTTTTGGTGCTGGTGTGTATGGCCTCGTACCTGGCTTGCAAACTGTTCCCCGGCCAGGCCGCGTTCTTGTTGATGGGTGCCATGCTGGCGACATCAATGAGTGCCAACGTGTTCTTCTGGATCATCCCCGGCCAAAAGAAAATGGTGGCCTCGATCAAGGCTGGTGAGCCAGTGGATCCGATCCACGGCAAGCGCGGCAAGCAGCGCAGCGTGCACAACACCTATTTCACGCTGCCGGTTCTCTTTGCCATGCTGTCCAACCACTATGGCTGGCTGTACTCGCACGAGCTGAACTGGCTGGTGCTGATTTTGATGATGTTTGCCGGTGCAGCCATTCGCCAGTTCTTTGTGATGCGCCATGGCTACAAGCTGGGTCGCAACCCGCACCCTTGGAAGTACGCAGCAGTGGGCGTGGTGGTGCTGTTGGGCGTGATCGTATGGCTCAAGCCTGTGCCACCCGCAGCAGTCGCTGCCAGCCCTGCTGTGATTGCGCCGGTCGGCCAGTCGGTGGTGCAAGGTGATGTGGAGAAAAAATCAGAAGAATCAGCCCCTCAGGCAGGTAGTGCAAGCGCTGGCAGCTATGAAAAAGTGCATGCCATCATGCGGCAGCACTGCATGGTCTGCCACAGCGCCGCCACGATTGCGCAGAAAAATGTGAAGTTTGATACACCGCAAGACATCAAATCGCACGCCCAGCAGATTTACCAGCAGGTGGTGCTGCTGCGCAAAATGCCGTTTGGCAACCCCGGTGCACTGAGCGACGACGAGCGTGCAGCTTTCCAGCAGTGGTTTGAAAGTGGTGCCCCTGCGCCTTGACGCTGGGTTAATGCGCCGACAGGCTGTGCGTGCACGGGATGCAGGCCAGGCAGCCCAAGACCCCTGACCGCAGCCTGGTGTTGCGGTTTTTTTATGTCGGATAGATGTAAGAAGATTAAGAAAATATGAAGATGCAGGGGCGAGTGCTTTCGTTCAAAGGCTGATGCAGCAAGGCTTTGGGCCGTATGGCAGGAGGAAAAGATTGACATGGCTCAACACCTTCGGGTAGCGGCTGCGGCACAGTTCGTGACCATGTTCCTCATCCCTTCATTTGATCCCTTGGCCCAAGCAGAGGTGGTTTCCGCCGGTCAACTGCTGCGCCAACGCGGCTCGCGTGCTGACTCCGTCCTGTACCTCGACAGCGGCTGCGTAGTGTTGGGTGTGCGTGACGAAGGGCAGATGCGTCACCAGCTCGGCGTGGTCGAAGGCCCTGCGTGGCTGGATGCGGCGTTTGCACTCACAGGCAAGCCTTGCGGTGTCGATATGGTGACTGACTCCCGGGTGCGCCTGCGCCGCATCTCGCTGCAGGCATTTCAGCGCAGCTTGGACGGCCTGCCCGATACCGTAGCCACCTTGGTGCGCGACATGGCCCATGGCTATTGCCAGCAAACGGAAACCGCTGTCAGCCGCTTGGCCCAGGATGCTGAAACGCGTTGTGCCCAATGGCTGCTGCGTCATGCCCAGCATGCCGACAACGGCACCATGCGGGTAACGCTGAATCAGCGCAAACGCACGATTGCCGCGCAGCTTGGGATTGCGCCTGAGACGTTTTCACGCGTATTGCGCCACTTGCGTGAGCATGGCTTGATTGCCGGGACAGGCAATGTACTGAACCTGCCTCAACCCAGCGCTTTGCAAAGCGTGGCTGGTATGTAAGCACGCGCTAGCAATTGCTGGTGAGCACCAAAGAGGCCGAGAGGCCTCTTTTGCATTTCAGTGCTTCGCTTTTTGTGCTGTCGGTACTTGTCTGGCAAGGGTTCTACCCGTTTAAGTGCCTACAAGTGCGTGCCTATAGTGGGGTGTGAACCACATTCCCAGCACCCCGCCATCATTGCCAATGGCTCCTGCATCCCGCTGGAGAGGCTTTCGCATGACCCTGGTTGCGCAGGTGGTGCTGGTACTGGCTGCCATGCTGCTGTGCGCTTTGGGCCTGGTGCGGGTGCTGGATGCCCGCACGCAGGAGCGCCTGGCAGCGCATCAGACCCAGGATGCCGACTTGTGGGCGCGCATGCTCACTGCGCGCATGGAAACGCACCAGCGGCTGCTCACCGCAATTGCAGAGGGTATGCACACCAGCTTGCTGGACAACCCCGCAGTGCTGGATGCCTTGATGCAGCAAGACGGCTCCATGCTGCGGATTTTTGACAGTTTGCATGTGGCACTGCCCGCAGGGGGGCTGACGCACCATGGTGCCGTGGGGGCCGTGACAGAGATTGACTCGCAAGGACTGGATGGATTGCGGCGCACGATCTCCGAGGGCAAGCCCTTTATTACGCATGTACCAGTGCTGGACGACAGCCAGCATTTGCGGGTACTGCTGAGCGTGCCCATGCGGCGTGAGGATGGGCAAGTGTCCGGTGCCTTGGCAGCCATCGTGAAGCTGCCCCTGGCGGCGCTGATGCCGGATACCGCAGCACCGCTGCCGAATGTGCAGTACATGCTGATTGGTAGCGATGGCCTGGTGTTGGCCCATTCCGACGCCATGCAGCGCGGGAAAAACTTGAACGATTTGACGTTGGGCCATGAGAAGGCGTGGCTGGCCTTGTCCAACCCTTCGGCGGCCAATGCAGATACCCAGCAGTGGGGGCATTTTTTAGTGAGTCGCGTGGGACTGCCGCTGCCGCAGTGGCAGGTGGTGATATGGCGCGATACCTCCGCGGATTTGCTGGTCGACCAAGGTTTGCCAGTGCGTGTGTGGGCTGCCCTGGGCGCAGCAGCCGCGCTGCTGAGCTTGCTGGCAACGGCGTTGCTCTGGGGCTGGCTGGCCCCTTGGCCGGGGCGCGGTGGGGGGGCACAGCCTGCGGCCCATGGGCCAGAGGCTGCCGCGCAAGAAGTGCAAAAAACGCAAGCTGCACTGGACTATGCCCAGCGCCTGTCTTTGCAAGCCGGTGCCATGGCCATGTTTGAAGCCGTACCCTCTGCCATGCTCTTGGAGCATGAAGGGCGTATCACGCTGGCAACACCACAGGTTGCGGTCATGTTGGGCTACTTTGGGCTAGAGACTGCGCAGCCCACGATGGAGCAACTGTTTGACAGCCAGGCTGCGTTAGAGATAGTGCGCCACACGCTGGTGGATTTGGGCAGCTTTGAGGGGGCTGTGCGGTTGCGCAAAAAAGATGGGGATGTGGTGCTGGTGGATGCGCTGGCATGGATTCCCTCACAGTTGTCCTCGGCCACGGTGTGGCGCTTGCAACTTCCGTGGCGCTTGCGCAGCAGTTTGCCGCTGCCAGACAACGAAAACGCCTGGCGAGATGATTTAACGGGCATGCCCAACCGCGACGCGTTCATGTGGGAGCTGCAATCGTGGGTAACGGACAGTTTGCAGAGTGAAAACACAGAGCACTATCTTTCCACTGGCATGCCCACGCAAGGCTGTTTGCTGTTCGCAGACCTGGACCATCTGGGCATGATGAACGCGACCACATCGCGCGATATGGGCAACAAAATGCTGCGGCATGTGGGGCGTTTGATTGCCAGCTACACCCAACCGGTAGGCAGTGTGGCGCGCTTGGGCGGCGATGAGTTTGCTGTGCTGTTGCCGGGCATCAGCTTGGCCCACGCCCAAGGTGTAGGGCAGGCGCTGTGCGATGCCGTGTGGCGCTGGCAGCCCAGTTGGGGAGGCGAGCGCCACTGGGTGAGCATCAGCGTGGGAATAGTCGCCATGGATGCGCTGCGCCACAGCCCCCAGCAGGCAGTGCGCGCTGCAGACATGGCCTGCTATGAGGCCAAGCGCCGGGGCCGCTGCCAAGTGGCGGTGGGCCAAATTGCAACCCAGCCCTCACTGGAGACCTAATCCCGCCGCAAAGCGGTACGCCTTAGCGCAGCAGCGCTTGCAACACATGCTCGGCGGTTGCCGGGGCTTGCAGTTGCACCACTCCGGTTTTACCTTGCTGGTCGCGTGCGCTGGCAATGGCATGGCGCAGGGCTTCGTAGACGCTGATGGCCAGCATGAAGGGCGGCTCTCCCACGGCTTTGCTGCCCCCTACGTTGTCTTCGCGGTTGGGTTCTTGGTACAGCTGCACCTGAAAGTGCTCGGGTATGTCACCCGTCGCCGGAATCTTGTAGGTGCTGGGGGCGTGGGTGGTCAGCACCCCCTTGTCGTTCCACACCAGTTGTTCCGTGGTCAGCCAGCCCATGCCTTGCACAAAACCGCCTTCAACCTGACCGATGTCGATGGCCGGGTTGATGCTTTTGCCCGCGTCGTACAGCACATCAATCGCCAGCACTTTGGATTCGCCGGTGAGGGTGTCAATGGCCACCTCGGTGCAGGCCACGCCGTAGGCAAAGTAGTAGAAGGGGCGGCCGGTGAGGGTGGTTTTGTCGTAGTGGATTTTGGGGGTGCGGTAAAAACCATCGCTCCACAGTTGAATGCGGTTGGCATACGCCGCTTGGACCACGGTGTTGAAGTCGCGTGCGCCCGCAGGTGTATGGATTTTCCCCCCCGAAAACGTGACCGCGCCTGCACCACAGTGGTCCAATCCTGCGACAAACGCCGCCAAATTGCTGCGCACTTTTTGCGCAGCGTATTGGGCGGCACGGCCATTCAGGTCGGTGCCGCTGCTGGCGGCGGTGGCGCTGGCGTTGGGCACTTTGCTGGTGTCGCTGGCGGTGACTTGCACCTGCGCCAGCGGCACGCCCAGTTCATCGGCCACGATCTGCGCCACTTTGGTATTCAGGCCCTGGCCCATTTCGGTGCCACCGTGGTTTACCTGCACCGTGCCATCGGTGTACACATGCACCAGCGCGCCGGCCTGGTTGAACAGTGTGGCGGTAAAGCTGATGCCAAATTTGACCGGTGTAATGGCAATACCGCGCTGCAGAATGCTGTTTTTCGCATTCCAAGCCGAAATGGCCGCTAGCCTTTGCTGGTAGTGCGCTGAAAGCTCTAGTTTTTGCGTGATGGGGCGCAAGATATTGTCTTCCACCACCATTTGGTAGTGCGTGGTGGCGCGGCCTGATTGCACATCGGCGTCGTAGTAATTGCGCTGGCGCACGGCCAGTGCATCCAGCCCCAGCGTGCGCGCGATATCGCCCATGATGGTTTCAATCACGATCACGCCCTGCGGCCCGCCAAAGCCGCGAAACGCAGTGTGGCTTTGGGTGTTGAGCTTGCAGCGGTAGGAGGTGATGCTCACATCCGACAAAAAGTAGGCGTTGTCGGCGTGGAAGATGGCGCGGTCGGCCACGGGGCCGGACAAGTCGGCGCTAAAGCCGCAGTGGGCGGCCATTTGCAGCTTCAGCCCGGTGATCTGCCCTTGGTCATCAAAGCCCACATCCCACTCGTAGCTAAAGGGGTGGCGTTTGCCGGTGACCATGAAGTCGTCGTCGCGGTCCAGGCGCAGCTTGATGGGGCAGCCAAACTTGCGTGCCGCCAAGGCCGACCAGACGGCCAAATGCCCGGCTTGCGTCTCTTTGCCGCCAAAGCCCCCGCCCATGCGGCGGCATTGCACCGTGACGGCATGCGCACCAATGCCCAGTGCGTGGGCCACCCACTCTTGCACTTCGCCCGGGTGCTGGGTGCTGGAGTGCACCAGCCACTGGTTTTGCTCTTGGGGAATGACGTAGGCAATTTGCCCTTCCAGGTAAAAGTGCTCTTGCCCGCCCACTTCCAGCGTGCCTTGCAGGCGGTGCGGGGCACGGGCCAGACCGGCATCGGCATCGCCGCGCCGCACATGCACGGGCGGCAGCACAAAGCTTTGCTGGGCAATGGCTGTGGCGGTGTCCAGCACCGCAGGCAGTGGGGTGATGTCCGCCTTGACTTTGCGTGCGGCACGGCGCGCGGCCATGACGCTGTTGGCCACCACCAGTCCCATGACCTGGCCGACGTGCCAGACCTTGTCGAGCGCAAAAATGGGCTCGTCATGGCCAAAGGCGGCGAGGATGGGGTCACCCGGAATATCGGCAGCCAGCACCACGCCGTGCACGCCGGGCATGGCCAGGGCATCGGTGCAATCCAGGCCGTGCAGTGTGCCGTGGGCCACGGTGGACAGAATGGGCGCGGCATACAGCGTGCCGCGCAGCTCGGCCAGATCGTCCAGGTAAGGGGCGGCGCCCAAGACTTGTGCCTTGGCGCTTTCATGGGCGTGGGATTGGCCCATGACGCCGGTGGTGTACATGGCAGCGGTGTTCATGCGGAGACCTCCACGCGAATGTCTTGCAGTGATACGCCGACTTGGCCCTGGCTTTCCAGCCAGAAGCGCTGCATCAAGCTGCCCAGCAGGTGCTTGCGATAGTCGCCACTGGCGCGCATGTCAGAAATGGGGCTGAACTCTGCCTGCAGGGTGCGCCCGGCGCTGTGCGCGGTGGCCGCAGTCCAGGGCTGGCCCCGCAATGCCGCTTCGGTTTGCACGGCGCGCACCGGGGTGGCGGCCACGCCGCCAGCGCCCACGCTGGCATGGGTGACGATGCCTTCGCTGACCTGCAGGTGTATCACCAGGCAGACGGCAGAGATGTCATCGTCTTGCCGCTTGCTGACCTTGTAGGCGCGCAGGTGTTGCGTGGTGCCAGCGCTCAGCGGGGGTACGGGCACATCAATGCGCACCAGCAACTCATCTTGGGCGATCACGTTTTGGCGGTAGCCGGTGTACAACTGCTCCAGCGGCAGGCGGCGTTCGCCGCGCACGCTGGCCAGCACAACCTGCGCATTCAGCGCAATCAGCAGCGGCATGGAGTCGCCAATCGGCGAGCCATTGGCCACATTGCCGCCCAGCGTGCCGCTATTGCGCACCGGCAAACCGGCAAAGCGTGCGGCAAAGCTGTGCAACTGGGGCCAGTGGCTGTGCAGGGCGGTGAACGCAGCTTCCAGCGTGGCCGCCGCACCAATGCGCAACTGGCCCTCTGCGTGGGTGATGGTTTGCAGCTCGGCGGCGGCAGTCACGTCCAGCACCATGTCAAAGCGCCGGTGCTGTTTGGTGACCCAGAGGCCAACATCGGTGCAGCCCGCCACAACCTGGGCTTGGGGGTGTTCTGCACGAAGTTGTAGCAGCTCACGCAGGCTGGTTGGGCGTTGGTAGCTGCTTTGTGCTTCAGGTGCTTGATTTTCAAGCGCGAGCAGCTCTAGTTTTTGCAAAACTGCAGGGGTATCGACCGTGGCAGGCGGCAGGGTGGCCATGTGCCGGGCGGCATCCAAAATAGGGCGGTAGCCCGTGCAGCGGCACAAATTGCCAGACAGCGCTTCCTGTGCGCCTTGGCGATCCAGCTGGCTGCCACCCGCATGGTTTTGGTACATGCCAAACATGCTCATCACGAAACCGGGTGTGCAAAAACCGCATTGCGTGCCGTGGCACTGCAGCAGCGATTCCTGTACCGGGTGCAGGTCTTTGTCGGCGGGCAGATGCAGGTGCGGGTCTTGGGTCAAGTCTTCCACCGTCCACAACGCCATGCCATCGATGGAATGGGCCAGCCGGATGCAGCTGTTGATGGCTTTGTAACGCAGCTGCGCCGGGCCATCCGTGTCTTGCACGCGCTCGCCGATGACCACGGTGCACGCCCCGCAGTCCCCTTCGCCACAGCCTTCTTTGGTGCCGGTGCAATGCAGGTCCTCTCGCAGCACTTCCAGCAGCGTGCGGTCCGGGGGAACATCGTGCAGCGTCACGCGCTGACCGCGACGCAAAAAATGGAGTGATCGTGGGGACATAGGCTTGCGATCTGACGGTTTTTTGGTGATTAAGCCACTCGGACTTGGCGATGGCATATAGACTTCCGTATGCAGTTCATGCGTTTACAGCAATAAGGTCGCCACCGTTGTAGGTGTTGGCCCCCAAGCTGCAATCTGTATACACGTTCTGTTAGCAATTTCCGTGCAAGGCTTGCTGGGTCACTGGCAAGCCTTGCGATCGTTTAACTCTAAGACCTCCTCTTTTTGGATCTTTTGCCGCAACATGAGCTTTATTAACTTCTTGCGCCGCGCCAAAAGCTCCCTCAAGTTCTGGTCTGCATCTGCTCAGCCTGAATCCGCTCCGCCTGCGTTTCATATTGACGAAGTTTCCCAGCGTGTTGCCAAGCTCCAGGCCCCCCATGGGCAAGAGCCTGCGCAGTTTCACTCGTTGGTCAAACTCGCCCCCATTCCTGTGCCGCGTGAGGTGCGCTGGGAAAGTCAGGCTGTCTATATGGCGGCATGGGCGGGCACTGCCGTACTGGCTTGGGGAGGCTTTCAAGTTCCCCCCGACTGGTTGCTGTGGTATGGCGCGGCTGCGGTTTTGATCTTTGCCATCCTGTTTCGCCTGGAAGGCCCGCGCACGCGTGCCGAGCGCCTGCAGCGCGAAGCAGAGGTACTGCGTTGCCACGCTGCGTACTTGCAAGCCGAAGCCGATTTGAAAGCCGTGCTCAGCGAAGGCTTCAATGAGCGCATGGATGAGCTCAACGCTATCCGTGCCGAGTACGACCAGGCGTGTCGCGCCTTGGGGACGACCGACCCCGGCAAGCTGCTGGTGGTGCTGGCCAACCCGCTGCGCACGGAGAAAACGGCAGAAGACGAGCTGGTGGAACGGATATCGCAGATGGAATGCAAGATGCTGCAATTGGTGGATGAGCTGGAGGATTACTCCGACACCCACAAAGTTGCGATCGATGCCGCCATCATGGCGCGCCACAACGCCCGATTGGCGTATTGGCAAGCCAAGCTGGATGAAGCCGCTTTAACGGGTGAAGCCGTACAGCAGCATTGATCTCCGAATAATCCCTGCCCTTGGGTTCAAGTTGCCTTGGCATACTGGGTCGCAATCGCGGCCCTTATTGCTTTTATGCGAGAAACCACGCCTTTCGAAAAAATCGATCTGCACCTGATACGCGTTTTGCACACGGTGATTGCCGAGCGCAGCGTATCGCGTGCAGCGGTGCGCCTTGGCATGCACCAGCCGGCGGTTTCGACAGCCCTCAAACGCTTGCGCGATTTGTCGGGCGACCCGATTTTGGTGCGCTCGGGCAGCGGCATGCAGCCCACGGATGCGGCGTTGCGCATGCTGCAGCCTTCCGCAGAAATCCTGCAGGCCGCCGAGCACCTGTTTACCGAAGCGCGGGCCTTTGACCCGCGCAGCGCAGTACGCACTTTCCGTATTGCGGCCAGCGATTACCTGGACCCCCAGTTTCTGCCCAAACTGGTGGCCTACCTCAAAAAACACGCGCCGCTGTGCACCGTGGAAATCATGGCCTTGAGCCATGACGTGGACTACAGCGGCCAATTGGCCCATGGCGATGTTGACGTGGTGATCGGTAACTGGCCGCAGCCCCCTGCGGAGTTGCGCATGGCGCAGTTGTTTGCCGATGACACCGTCTGCCTGGTGAGCCAGAACCACCCGGCGGTGCGCCGTGGCTGGTCGGCGCAAGACTGGCTGGAGGCCGAGCACATTGCGCCCATGCCTACACACCCTGGTGCCAAGGGCGTGATTGATGACGCATTGAATGCCCAAGGGCTGCGGCGCAAGATTGCGGTGCGGTGCGCGCATTTTGGCTTGATGCCGCAGATGGTGGCATCGAGCTTGCTAGTGCTGACGACCGGGCGACAGTTTTGTGAGCGTTATGCCGCGCAACTGCCTCTGGCGATTTTGGCGCCCCCGGTGCCACTGCCGCAGATGCGTTACTACCAGTTGTGGCATGACCGCACGCACCATTCCAGTGCTGGAACGTGGTTGCGAGAAGCCGTAAAGAATGCCGCCATGCAGCTATAAGAAATATAGCTTTCAGCGTAAACCCAGTCTGCGTTAGAGCAGATTTTGTCTACAAGTTTTTTTGAAACAGAAACCATCCCGCGCATGAATTCCCCTGAAACCATCCCCACGCCCGGTGCTGTGCCACCGCGCCTGCAGCTGGTGGGCATCACCAAGCGATACCCGGCTGTTGTGGCCAATGATGGGGTGTCGCTGACGGTGCAACCCGGCGAAGTCCACGCTGTGCTGGGTGAGAACGGCGCTGGCAAATCCACGCTGATGAAAATCATCTACGGCACGGTCAAGCCCGATGAGGGCCAAGTGCTGTTTGATGGCAAGCCCGTCAATATCCGCAACCCCCAGGAAGCGCGCCAGTTCGGCATCGCCATGGTGTTCCAGCACTTCAGCCTGTTTGACACGCTGACGGTGGCAGAAAACGTCTGGCTGGGCCTGGACAAGCGCATTTCTTTGGCAGAGGTGACGGCGCGTATCGCCTCCAAGGGCGCAGAGTACGGCATGGATATCGATCCCACTCGGCCGGTACATACCTTGTCGGTGGGCGAGATGCAGCGTGTGGAAATCATCCGTGCACTGCTGACCGACCCGCGCGTTCTGATTTTGGATGAGCCCACTTCGGTGCTCACGCCCCAAGCCGTGGAGAAGCTGTTTGTGGTGCTCAAGCAGCTGGCTGCGGAAGGTTGCTCGATTCTCTACATCAGCCACAAGCTGCATGAAATCCGCGAACTGTGCACTGCCTGCACGGTGCTGCGCGGCGGCAAGGTAACTGGCTATTGCAACCCCCAAGAAGAGAGCAATGCCTCGCTCTCGCGCTTGATGATTGGTGCCGAGCCGCCTGCGCTGCAGTACCGTGAAGTGCAAACCGGCGAAACCGTGCTGCACGTCAATGGGCTGACGCTGAAGAAGCAAGACCAGTTTGGTGTCGATCTGATCGACATGCAGCTGGAGGTGCGTGCCGGTGAAGTGGTGGGCATTGCCGGGGTTTCGGGCAATGGCCAGCAAGAGCTGTTGTATGCCCTGTCGGGAGAAGACACGCGTGCGGATGCCGACATGATTCGTGTGGCAGGCAAGCCTGCGGGCCGCTTGAATCCCAGCCAGCGCCGCGCACTGGGGCTGCACTTTGTGCCGGAAGAGCGTTTGGGGCGGGGCGCTGTGCCCACCATGGGCTTGGCGCACAACATGCTGCTCACGCGCAGTGACGCGGTCGGCAAAGGCGGTTGGCTCAGCATCAAAAAGCTCGAGGAGCATGCGGCCGACATCATTCAGCGCTTTGGCGTGAAGGCCGGTGGCCCCAATGCCCCGGCCAAGTCATTGTCTGGCGGCAACTTGCAAAAGTTCATTGTGGGCCGAGAGATTGATGCCAATCCCAAGCTGCTCATCGTCTCGCAACCCACCTGGGGCGTAGACGTGGGCGCGGCGGCGCAAATCCGTGGCGCAATTTTGGCGCTGCGCGACGCGGGCTGTGCGGTCTTGGTGCTCAGTGAAGAACTGGACGAATTGTTTGAAATTAGTGACCGTCTGCATGTCGTGGCCAAGGGGCAACTGAGCCCCTCGCTGCCACGTGCGGAAGCAACCCTGCAACTGGTAGGTGAGTGGATGAGTGGTTTGTGGAATGCTGATGTGCAACAGCACTTGGCCCAACTGGCAGCGAATACGCGAGGTGCACAGCATGTTTAAGCTCGAACCTCGTCCTCAGGTGTCCAAGTTCTGGACCTATGGCGCGCCCATCTTGGCTTTGCTGATCACCGTGGCGGTGGGCGTGGCCTTGTTTGTTGCACTGGGTAAAGACCCCGTCAAAGGGCTGCAAGCTTTCTTCTGGGAGCCCATCAAGTCGCCCTATGCACTGGGCGAGTTGGTGATGAAGGCCACGCCTTTGCTGTTGATTGCCTTGGGGCTGGCGGTGTGCTTTCGCTCCAACATCTGGAATATTGGTGCTGAAGGTCAGTTTGTGATTGGTGCTGTCACTGCGGGCGGTGTGGCGCTCTTGGCAGACAAAACCACGGGCCCCTGGATCGTGCCAGCCATCTTGCTGGCGGGAGTGCTGGGGGGCATGTTCTGGGCAGGCATTGTGGCGTTTTTGCGTGACAAGTTCAACGCCAATGAAATTCTGGTCAGTCTGATGCTGGTTTATGTGGGCACGCTGGTGCTGGGCTACCTGGTCTACGGGCCCTGGAAGGACCCCATGGGTTACAACTTCCCGCAATCGAAGACCTTTGAAAGCGTGACCCAGATTCCGAAGCTGATTGCCGGCACGCGGGTGCACATCGGTACGCTGCTGGCTTTGGGGGCCGCCGCTGCTTTGTGGATTTTCCTGTTCCGCACCAAGGCGGGCTTTGCCCAGCAGGTGGGTGGCATGGCTCCTGCCGCAGCGCGTTATGCAGGCTTTTCGTCGCGCCGCGCACTGTGGACTGCGTTGCTAATTTCCGGGGGGGCTGCGGGTCTGGCCGGTGCATTGGAAGTGGCCGGCCCGATTGGGCAGCTGACGCCTTATGTGCCTGCTGGCTATGGCTTTGCGGCCATCATCGTGGCCTTTGTCGGCCGTTTGCACCCTGTGGGCATGATTTTTTCAGCCGTGTTGATGAGTATGTTTTATATCGGTGGTGAGTTGGCGCAATCGCGTCTGGGTTTGCCCAAATCTTTGACCGGGGTGTTCCAAGGTCTGTTGCTGTTCACTTTGCTGGCTTGCGACACCTTGATTGCCTACCGTGTACGCTGGGTAGCCGCTAAGCCTGCCGCGAAGGGAGCCCAGTAATGGACGCGTATGCATTGCTGTTTGCTTCGACGCTGAGCGCGGGCACGGTACTGGCTTTGGCTGCCTTGGGGCTGCTGATCAATGAAAAAGCCGGGGTGATCAATCTGGGTGCCGAAGGCATGATGCTGTGCGCCGCCCTGGCAGGCTTTGCGGCCGTGGTCCACACCGGCAGCACATGGCTGGGTTTTTTGGCGGGCATGGGCGCGGGCGCCTTGTTGGCGGCCATCTTTGGTGTGCTGGTGATCTGGCTTAACACCAACCAATCGGCAACAGGTTTGGCACTGAGCTTGTTTGGCGCTGGTTTTTCTGCATTTGCAGGTTTGAGCTATGTACAAGCCAAGATGCCTGAGTCGCCCAAGTTTGAAATTCCGTTCTTGACGGATATCCCTGTGCTGGGCCCTGCGCTGTTTCGCCACCATCCCTTGGTGTACGGCGCCATCATCATTGCTGCGCTCTTGGTGTACTTCCTGTACCGCACGCGTGCAGGCTTGGTGCTGCGCTCGGTGGGTGAGTCGCCAGAGTCTGCCCACGCCCTGGGCTACAACGTGCGCATGATTCGCTTGGCCGCCGTCATGGCAGGTGGTGCGCTGTGCGGCTTGGCCGGTGCGTATGTCTCTACGGTCTATACGCCTTTGTGGGTGGAAGGCATGGTGGCGGGCCGCGGCTGGATTGCGCTGGCGTTAACGACTTTTGCCACTTGGCGGCCGACGCGAATTTTGCTGGGCGCCTACCTGTTCGGTGGTGTGACGATGTTGCAGTTCCACTTGCAAGCCTCGGGCGTGCACATTGCCAGCCAGCTGCTTAGCATGCTGCCGTACATAGCGACGATCATCGTTTTGGTGCTGATTTCTCGCAATCCCGCGTGGATTCGTGCGAATATGCCTGCATCTCTGGGAAAGCCCTTCTACCCAGGCTCCTAAAAGCGCCATACCCACAAGACACCGTGCATCCGGGGGCCGGGTGCACGCCGTGCAAGGCAGGCTTTTCGAGGCTGCCTTTTTTTTACATCCATGTCGAGGAAAAACACATGTCTCAACTGCACAAACGCACTGTGCTGAAGATGGTGGCCCTGTCGGCCATCACCGTTGCCACTCTCGCTGCTTGCGGTAAGAAGGAAGAAGCTGCTCCTGTGGCTGCACCCGCAGCACAAGCGCCCGCCAACGCTGAGCCTTTGAAGGTCGGTTTTGTGTACGTCAGCCCCATCGGTGATGGCGGCTGGACTTACCAGCATGAGCTGGGCCGCAAGGCGGTGCAAGAGAAGTTTGGTGACAAGATTGAGACATCTTTTGTCGAGAGTGTGGCCGAAGGCCCAGACTCCGAGCGCGTGATGCGAGATATGGCTGCGCAAGGCAGCAAGCTGATTTTCGCCACCAGCTTCGGCTACCAAGAGTATGTGCAAAAGGTCGCGCCTGAGCTGCCCGCAGTGAACTTCCAGCATGCGACAGGCTACAAGCAAGCTGCGAACAGCGCGACCTACGATGCCAAAACCTTCGAAGGTGCCTATATGGCAGGTATCGTGGCTGGCGGCATGACCAAAACCAAGACCATCGGGGTCGTGGCTTCGGTGCCAATCCCCGAAGTGGTGCGCAACATCAACTCCTTTGTGCTGGGCGCACAAAGCGTGGATCCTTCGATCAAGGCCAAGGTGGTGTGGGTGAACTCGTGGTTCAGCCCTCCCCAAGAAGCAGAAGCTGCGACCAGCCTGATCAATGGTGGTGTGGACGTGATGTACCAAAACACCAACTCGCCTGCCGTGCTCAAGACAGCGGAAGAGCGTGGTGTTTACGCCTTTGGTAAAGACGGCGATATGAGTGCTTATGCACCCAAGGCCCACCTGGGCTCGGCCGTGATCGACTGGTCGCCTTACTACACCAAGGTGGTGCAGGATGCGCTGGACGGCAAGGTAGAAAACGGCCAAAACTTCTGGTGGGGCGTGAAGGAAGGTGCGATGGATCTGGTCAAGATCTCGGACGAAGTGCCTCAGGACATCAAAGACAAGGTGGCGCAAGTGCGCCAAGGTCTGAAGGACGGTACTTTCCAAATCTGGAAGGGCCCCATCAAGGACAACGCTGGCAAGGAATTGCTGGCGGACGGCCAAGTGGCGGATATGCCTTTCATCACCAGCATCAAGTTCTATGTGAACGGCATCGAAGGCAATGTGCCCGGTGCGAACAAGTAATTGGGCCTAGCCTTTGACAGGGGCTGGGTAAGCCCTTGTTGTTGAAACGCCTCCTCACGGTGGGGGGCTTTTCTTATCTACCCATCGCAGAGTATGCGTACAGCGTGTGCGCTATGGCATACATCTTGCGATTGGGCATGAATGCAACGCAGCACGCGGCAGGGGTGGAAGAAATTTTCGCTGGCTGAAATAGCTTCGTTAGGATGCGTGGGTTTTGTCAAAAGTGCGGTGCTATGCGCGCCAGCGCCTGTTTGCAAAATCTGAGTGCAGGCGTTGCTGCAGTGGTTTGCTTATTTCCCGATCCATAAGGACGATCCATGACTGATCTGAACAAACGTTCCATGTTCAAACTGGCTGCCGTTTCGGCACTGGCCATCACTGCCTTGGCAGCATGTGGCAAGAAGGAAGAACCCGTTGCCGCTGCCCCCGCACCAGCGGCGGAAGCACCTGCCAAAGCAGAACCTTTGAAGGTGGCTTTCGCCTATGTGGGCCCTGTGGGTGATGGCGGCTGGTCGTTTGCACACGACACTGCGCGCAAGAAAGTGCAAGAAGAGTATGGCGACAAGATTGTCACTACCTTTGTAGAAAGCGTGCCAGAAGGTGCAGATGCTGAACGCGTGCTGCGTGACTTGGCCAGCCAAGGCAACAAGCTGATTTTTGGCACCACCTTTGGCTACATGGATACGCTGCAAAAGATTGCACCTGATTTCAAGGACGTCAAGTTTGAGCACGCTACGGGCTACAAGACATCGGAAACCGTACGCACCTACGACAGCCGTACGTATGAAGGTGCTTACCTGGCAGGTGTGATCGCTGGTGGCATGACCAAGAGCAACACCTTGGGTATTGTGGGTTCGGTGCCAATTCCTGAAGTGATCCGCAACATCAACTCGTTCACCCTGGGTGCGCAGTCGGTGAACCCCAAGATCACGACCAAGGTGGTGTGGGTGAACGAGTGGTTCAGCCCCCCCAAGGAAACTGAAGCCGCCACCAGCCTGATCAACGGCGGTGCAGACATCCTGTTCCAAAACACCGACTCTCCTGCCGTGCTCAAGACGGCGGAAGAAAAGGGCGCGCGTGCTTTTGGCTGGGATTCGGACATGACCGCTTACGGCCCCAAGGCACACTTGGGTTCGTCCATCATCAACTGGCAGCCTTATTACTCCAAGGCCATCAAGGATGTGCTGGAAGGCACATGGACCACTGGCAGCAGCTGGTGGGGCGTGAAGGAAGGTGCGATCGATTTGGTGTCGATTGCTGACGATGTGCCCGCAGAGCTGAAAACCAAGGTAGAAGAGGTCAAGGCTGGCCTGAAGGCCGGTACTTTCCAGATCTGGAAGGGCCCGATTGCGACCAACGATGGCAAGGAAATCCTGGCGGCAGGCGCCCAGGCAGATGACGCCTTCTTGGCTGGCATTAACTTCTACGTCAAGGGCGTAGAGGGCAAGGTACCTGGCCAGTAAGCCAGTACCAACGAGCCTGTAGATGGCTCGGATATTGCAAGGGCTGCCTATGGGCAGCCCTTTTCTTTGGAAAGATAGCGCCTTATGAATACAACTGTGACAGTGACTCCCATGATGGAAAAAAACCAGTGGCACCCCGTAGCCCTGATTTCGGATGTAACCAATGGCCCTGTGGGCGTGCGTTTGCTGGGGCAGGACGTGGTGCTATGGCGTGATGCGCAAGGCGTGGCCAAGGCCTTTGTGGATCGCTGTCCCCATCGCGGCGCACGTTTTTCCTTGGGGCGCGTGAATGAAGGCAACCTGGAGTGCCCTTACCATGGCTGGCAGTTCTCCACCACGGGGCAGTGCGTGAAAGTGCCTGCGGTGCCCGGCTTTACGCCACCCCCCCAGCACTGCGTGAAATCGTTTGGTGTGCAAGAAGCCTACGGTCTGATCTGGGTGCAGTTGGAAAAGCCAGAAGGCGTTGACGTGCCGCTGCCCGTGTTTGAAGCTGAAGGGGATGAGCGCCTGCGTAAAGTGAACTGCGGCCCCTACGACGTGCAGGCGAGCGCGCCGCGCATCATTGAGAACTTCCTGGACATGTCGCACTTTGGTTTTGTGCACGAAGGCTGGCTGGGCAGCCGCGACACCACCGAAATGTCTCCCTACAACGTCGAAACCACGCCCACCGGCGTGAAGGCCACCAACTGCAAGGCCGTGCAGCCGATCTCCAACCTGCACTCGACCAAGCCTGCAGAAGTGCACTACACCTATGAAGTCACGGCGCCCTATACCGCGCTGCTGACCAAGATTCCCGAAGACGGCACGACCAAGGATGGCTGGCGCGAAGCCATTGGTCTGTTTATCTGCCCCATGACACCGACCACCAGCCGTGTGTGGTTCCGCCTGGCAGTGGCAGACTTTGAATCTTCGGACGACAAGCTGCAAGCCTTCCAGCACACGATCTTCACGCAAGACCAGCCCGTGCTGGAGTCGCAACTGCCCAAGGAGTTGCCCCTGGACCCTCGGGCCGAGTTGCATTCGTCGGCCGACCGCATGTCGTCCGCCTACCGCCGCTACCTCAAGGGCTGCGGCGTCACTTTCGGAGTGTGTTGACCCCATGACCTATGCCCTGCCTGCCGCCATTGAGCGCATCCCCGCCGCGCAACTGCCCCAGCTGCTGCGCACCATGCCCAAGGCTGAGTTGCACATGCACATCGAAGGCTCGCTGGAGCCTGAGCTGATCTTCGCTTTGGCCCAGCGCAACGGGGTGACGCTGCCCTACGACAGCGTGCAGGCATTGCGCAGTGCCTATGCGTTCACGGATCTGCAAAGCTTTCTGGACATCTACTACGCCGGTGCCAGCGTGCTGCTGCATGAGCAAGACTTCTACGACATGGCCATGGCTTACCTGGAGCGCGCCGCTGCCGACCATGTGGTGCGTGCAGAGCTCTTTTTTGATCCGCAAACGCACACCGAGCGTGGCGTGCCCATCGAGGCCGTCATTCTGGGTCTGTCACGTGCCTGCCACGACGCGCAAGCGCGCTGGGGCATCAGCGCGGCGCTGATCCTGAGCTTTTTGCGCCACCTGAGCGAAGAAGCCGCCTTCGAGACGCTGCAGGCCGCGCTGCCGTACCGCGCGCATTTCATCGGCATTGGTCTGGATAGCTCGGAGCTGGGCAACCCGCCCGAGAAGTTTGAGCGCGTGTTTGCCCGGTGCAAGGCGTTGGGCTTTCATCTGGTGGCCCATGCCGGCGAAGAGGGGCCGCCCGCCTATGTGTGGAGTGCGCTGAATGCCCTGCAGGTAGAGCGCATCGATCACGGCGTGCAGTCTGAAAAAGATGTGGAATTGATGCAGCGGCTGGCACAAACCCGCATGCCGCTGACGGTGTGCCCACTGTCTAACCAGAAGCTGTGTGTCTTCCCCGACCTGCGCGAGCACAACCTGCCGCGCTTGCTGGCCGCAGGCTTGAACGTGACCGTCAACTCCGACGACCCTGCGTATTTTGGCGGCTATGTGAACGACAACTACCTGCAAGTGTTTGCCGCCACCGGCATGGGTGCTGCACAGGCCTACCAGCTGGCGCGCAACAGTTTGGAGGCGTCGTTTGCCAGCCCTGCACAGCAAGCAGCGTGGGTGCAGCAACTGGATGACTGCTTTGCGCGGTTTGCCCAGTCTGCATAAAAAAACATAGCTGCTAGCGCTTATCTACAAAAGGGTTGAGATAAATAACTATCTCAACCCTTTGTTTTTCATGTGCTGCAAGCTCTTATTTTTAAGGCTGAGCGGGGACTGCAGCGCGGTGTGAAGCTGCTGGGCATACTGTTGCAGCAATGGCATGGCGGGCTCTTTGCGCGGCCAGGTCAGCGCCATGCCGTCGCCCTCATGGCGTGGCAGCACATGCATGTGAAAGTGAAAAACGGTTTGCCCACCCGCTGCACCATTCGCTTGGAAGAGGGTGATGCCATCGGGCGCAAAAGCCTGCTGCGCCGCGTGCGCGATCCGCTGCGCGGTTTGCATGACGGCGGCGGCCTCTTCGGCGGTCAAATCCAGCACGGTGACGGCATGGCGCTTGCTGGCCACCAGTACATGGCCGGGGTTGACCTGGCCAATGTCCATGAACGCCACAGTGAGGTCATCTTCATAGACCTTGGCGGCAGGAATTTCACCCGCCACGATTTTGCAGAAGATGCAGTGGCCGGGCGGGGAGGTGTCAACAAACATGGGCATAGGGCAGATTTCCTTGAAGTCTTTGGCAGGCATCGTAGGTAAGGAGGGCATGCGCCGCTAGTGTGGTTAGTCCGAACGCTGCGATGGTTTCTTGGCAGCGCTAGAATCCGCCCCTTCGCCGCAGGCTTTGCTCCAGCGTGTGGCGCTTGTTCAATTTGGAGCCATGTAGAGGAACACCATGTACAAAAACCTCGCAGCCACGCTCGTGGCCGCCTGCGTTGCCGTCGCTTTCACCGCCCCCACTTTTGCGCAATCTTCGGCAGCGCTGAAAAATTCCCCCGCCACGCCACCGCTGAAGGCCGCCTTTGTCTACGTGACACCGGTGC
The DNA here is from genome assembly GCF_030162955.1 of Comamonas jiangduensis. Lineage (NCBI taxonomy): Bacteria > Pseudomonadati > Pseudomonadota > Betaproteobacteria > Burkholderiales > Comamonadaceae > Comamonas > Comamonas jiangduensis. Next base: position 102,746 of record NZ_JARXOV010000008.1, on the reverse strand, counting down.
TGCCTGCTGGTTGGACGCGCCAGCACGAAGAGGGGCGTTTGCAGTTGCAGCGCGCCCTGGGCGACCAGGTGCAGACCACGGCCGTCGAAAACGTGCCTGAAGGCCCGGATGCCGAGCGCGTGATTCGAGACCTGGCGTTGCAGGGCAATCAACTCATCTTCACCACCAGCTTTGGTTATATGGAGCCTACGCTGCGCGTGGCCAAAGAGTTTCCGGGCGTGAAGTTTGAAAACATCACGGGCTACAAGCAAAGCGCCAATGTGGCAACGGCCAACGCGCGCCACTACGAAGGGCGCTATCTGTCGGGCATTGCCGCAGGGCGGATGAGCAAAACCGGTGTGGCCGGCTTTGTGGCGGGTTTTCCGATTCCTGAAGTGGTGCAAGGCGTGAATGCGTTTGCACTGGGCATGCGCAGCGTGAACCCCCAAGCGCAGGTCAAGGTGGTGTGGCTCAACACCTGGTTTGACCCCGCCATGGAGCGTGATGCAGCGATGGCGCTGATGGACCAGGGCGCTGATGTGCTGTCCTTCCAGGTCGCCAGCACGGCGGTGATGGCCGCTGCCCAAGAGCGCGGCAAGATGGCCATCGCCTTTCACTCCGACATGCGCAAAGACGGCCCCGATGCACAGTTGATGGCCGTAACCCACCACTGGGGCAACTATTACGCTGCGCGCGCCAAGGCGGTGCAAAACGGCAGCTGGAAGTCGGGTGACTTCTGGGGCGGCGTCAAAGATGGCATGGTGCGTGTGGAACACTTTGGACCCAAGCTGCCACAGGCGGTGCGCAATGAGGTGCTGGCACGCCAAAAAGACATGGCCGCAGGTAAATTGCAGCCGTTTCAGGCCAGCCGCGCGGACATCCGCGACAACCAGGGCCAGTTGCGCATTCGCCAGGGGCAAACGCTGGGCGATGCGCAATTGCTGCAAATGGACTGGTTGGTCGAAGACGTGATTGGCAGTACAAAGTAGGGCCGTGGTGGCAAGCTTGGGGTGCTGCCTGCCACCATATTGAAAATGAGGAGCGCTTGACGCATGTCAGATATTGCTTTTGGCATGATTTGTGCGTGAAAGCAAGGCTTGGTAAGCGCAAGCTGCTCCTCAATATTTTTTTCCATAGACCTACTACCACGCCGATGAAGATCTACCGCAGTGCCTTGCTCCGCTTTGCCGACGACGGCATGCCGCTCTACGACAGCGATGGTTTGCTGGCCGTTGACCCTGATGCCCAAGGCCAAGAGCGCGTGGTGGCTGCAGGGAGCTGGCAGGCGCTGCAAGCCGAATATGCAGCCCAAGCGAACGCGCACATCCTGCACCTTCCCGGCAAGCTGCTGGCGCCGGGCTTTGTGGACATGCACATCCACTACCCGCAAACCGATGTGATTGGTGCGCCGGCTGACGGGCTGCTGCCTTGGCTGGAGCACTACACCTTTCCCCATGAAGCACGTTTTCATGACCGCAGCTATGCCGACGGTGTGGCGGAATTTTTTCTGGATGAGCTGCTGCGCAATGGCGTGACTACATCGCTCACCTTTGCCACTTCACACCCGGCGTCGGTGGATGCCATCATGGCCGCAGCGCAGGCGCGCGGCATGCGCATGCTGGCGGGCAAGGTGCTGCAAGACCGCCACAGCCCCGACGGGGTGCGTGACCACACCGAGCAGGGCCTGATCGACACCGAAACCTTGATCCAGCGCTGGCACGGCGTGGATCGCCTGGGCTACGCCATCACGCCGCGCTTTGCACCCACCAGCACACCCGAGCAACTCAAGGGCGCAGGTGCGCTGGCGGCCAAATATCCTGATGCGTGGGTGCACTCCCATGTGTCGGAAAACCTCGATGAGATCCGCTGGGTGCGCGAGCTGTACCCGCAAGCGCGCAGCTATCTGGAGGTGTACCAGCGCTTTGGTTTGATGCGCGAGCGCGCGGTGTATGCGCACTGTATTTGGCTGGATGACGTTGACCGGGCGCTGATGCGCGAAACCCGGACGGCAGCAGCCATCAGCCCCACCAGCAACTTGTTTTTGTCCAGCGGTTACTTTGATTACTTGAAGGCCGATGCCGCAGGTTTAAGGTATGGGCTGGCCAGCGATGTGGGCGGCGGCATGAGCTTTTCACCGTTTCGCACCATGCAGGCCGCTTACGTAGTGGGGCGGGAGCAGCACAGCAAACAGGGTTTGAGTTTGAAGCCGGGGCATCTGTGGTGGCAGCACACGGCAGGGGCGGCCAAGGCCCTGGGCCTGGGGGGGGTGATCGGTAATTTGCAGCCGGGCTGCGAGGCGGATATGGTGGTGATCAACCCCGCGTGTACCCCGCTGCTGGCGCGCAAAACGGCGCAAGCGCAGACGCTGGATGAGCTGCTTTTTGCGATGATCGTGCTCGGGGATGACCGTTTGATTGAGCAAACCATCATCTCTCAAGCAAAATAACGCCATGGCGCGCATTCAATCAGCGCGCTCAGCTATAAAAAATTCAGCGAAATAGGACACCTCCATGAGCATCATGAGCGACAAGTGGATCCGCACCATGGCGGAGCAGCACGGCATGATCGAGCCGTTTGAGCCCGGTCAGATCCGCGAGGCCGATGGCAAAAAAATCATCAGCTACGGCACCTCCAGCTACGGCTATGACATCCGCTGCGCGCGCGAATTCAAGGTGTTCACCAACATCCACAGCACCGTGGTTGACCCCAAGAACTTCGATGAAAAAAGCTTTGTCGACTTCGAAGGTGACTACTGCATCATTCCGCCCAACAGCTTTGCGCTGGCCCGTACGGTGGAGTACTTCCGCATTCCCCGCGATGTGCTGACTGTATGCCTGGGCAAGAGCACCTATGCGCGCTGCGGCATCATCGTGAACGTGACGCCGTTTGAGCCCGAGTGGGAAGGCTATGTGACGCTGGAATTCTCCAACACCACACCGCTGCCCGCCAAGATTTACGCGGGCGAAGGCTGTGCGCAAGTGCTGTTCCTGCAAGGCAACGAGCCTTGCGAGACCAGCTACAAAGACCGTGGCGGCAAGTACCAGGGCCAGCACGGTGTGACGCTGCCGCGCACCTGAAGCCTGTCGGTACGGTTCGAAAAAGCCACCCTTGGGTTGGCTTTTTTTGTGGCTGTTCAGAGCGTTCCGCGCAAGCGGTGGGTGCCGCTTGCGCGGAAGGTGGCGCTGATAGCGCAGCGACGAACGGTTCTCCTACACGGAATTGGCGTGTCACCAGCTTCGCTGCCGCAAGCCGCTTGCCTAGGATGGGGCAAGGCAATCAAGGGGCTTGCTATTTATGCGTCTATCGAATTTCCATGCTTCATCCCGGTGGCAGCTGTTTGATGGCGCAGCGGTCTTGCTGGGCTTGCTGGTCGCACTTTGGCAATTTTTCACATTTGTCGAGGTGGTACAGGTGCACACTGCGCAGGCACACAAAATCAGTCAGTCTGCAGGCTGGGACGGAAAAGCGGTGGGCGTTATGCCGCAGCCAGAGGGGGATTCCAGCTGGCTGGAGGTGGGCCATCAGGCAACGGCGGATACAGGCAGGGTGCTTGGAAATTGGCCCTAGTGAGATCAGGAGCGCGTTATGAAATGGGAAGGCAACCGCCAGTCCAGCAATGTGGAAGATCGGCGCAGCGCAGGAGGTGGTGCTCCGATGCTGGGTGGGCGCAATATTGGGATCGGCACCATCGTGGTCGCTTTGATCGGGGGCTGGGTGCTAGGCATCAACCCCTTAACTATTCTGGGTGTGCTCAGTGGCGGCAGTGGTGCACCTGTGGTGCAGCAGAACACGCCTGCACAAGGTGTACCAGCCAACGACACCATGGGGCAGTTTGTGTCCACTGTTCTGGCGGATACCGAAGATGTCTGGGGGCAAATTTTTCAGCAAGGCGGTGCCAGTTACCAAGAGCCCAAACTGGTGCTGTTTCGGGGCGCTGTAGGCACCGCGTGTGGCACGGGCCAGTCTGCGATGGGGCCGTTTTATTGCCCAGGAGATCACAAGGTCTACATTGATCTGTCTTTTTACGACCAGTTAAAAAATCAGCTGGGTGCTCCCGGCGACTTTGCACAGGCTTACGTGATTGCCCACGAAGTAGGGCACCATGTGCAGAATTTGCTGGGCATTTCAGGGCAGGTGGATCAGATGCGCGGCCGTGTCAGCAAAGTGGAATACAACCAGCTTTCTGTGAAGCTGGAGTTACAGGCTGACTGTTTGGCAGGGGTTTGGGCGCACCATGCGCAAAACCAGCGTCAAATCCTCGAGCAAGGCGATGTGCAAGAAGCCATGAACGCGGCAGCCAAAATTGGTGATGATGCGTTGCAAAAAGCGCAAACGGGACAGGTAGTGCCCGACAGCTTTACCCATGGCAGCAGTGCGCAGCGTCAGCGGTGGTTTCAAACAGGGTTGCAAAATGGCAGCATCAAATCTTGCGATACTTTTTCGGCCACCAATTTGTAATAAGCCTTGGTTGTGAGTGCGGTTTTATTTCCACGAATCCGCGAGGAAACACTGGATTTATTGAACCTCACACAGGGCTTTGCGCGCACGGTGCGACAATAGCGGTCTAAATGACAAGTCCTTTTTCCTCTTTACTCTTGGCGGAGCCTCTGGCACGCGCCGTGGCCGAAATGGGCTACGAGTCCATGACCCCCATCCAGGCCCAGGCGATTCCGGTGGTTTTAACCGGCAAGGATGTGATGGGAGCCGCGCAAACCGGTACAGGTAAAACTGCTGCCTTTTCGCTGCCGCTGCTGCAACGCTTGATGCGGCATGAAAACAGCTCTGCCTCACCTGCACGCCATCCTGTGCGTGCCCTGGTGCTTTTGCCCACCCGCGAGCTGGCAGACCAGGTTGCACAGCAAATCGCCTTGTATGCCAAGCACACCAAGCTGCGCAGCATGGTGGTTTTTGGCGGCATGGACATGAAGCCCCAGACCCTCGAGCTGAAAAAAGGTGTGGAAGTATTGGTGGCGACACCGGGCCGCCTGCTTGACCATATTGAAGCCAAGAACGTGGCGCTCAATCAAGTGGAATATGTGGTGCTGGATGAGGCAGACCGTATGCTGGACATCGGTTTCCTGCCCGATTTGCAGCGCATCTTGAGCCACTTGCCCAAGACCCGTACCACACTGCTGTTCAGTGCTACTTTCTCCCCAGAAATCAAGCGCTTGGCCGGCAGTTACTTGCAAGACCCCGTCACGATTGAAGTTGCGCGTCCCAATGAGACGGCATCTTTGGTGGAGCAGCGCTTTTACAGCGCCAATGACGATGACAAGCGCCGCGCGATCCAGCAGGTCCTGCGTGAAAAAGGCATTCGCCAAGCGTTCATTTTCTCCAACAGCAAGCTCGGCTGTGCCCGTTTGACACGTGCTCTGGAGCGTGATGGCTATCGTGCAGCAGCCATGCATGGTGACAAGAGCCAAGATGAGCGTCTGAAAGCGCTGGAAGCCTTTAAGCAAGGTGAAGTTGATTTGCTGGTGTGTACCGATGTGGCCGCGCGCGGTTTGGACATCAAGGATGTGCCCGCCGTATTTAACTACGACGTACCGTTCAACGCCGAAGACTATGTGCACCGGATTGGCCGTACAGGCCGCGCGGGTGCCACCGGTTTGGCGGTGACCCTGGTGGGCAACTCGGATAGCAAGTTGGTGTCTGAGATTGAGAAGTTGATCAAGAAAAAGATCAACGTTGAAACACTGCAACTGCCTGAATCGCGTCGTTTCCGTGAGCGGGAGCCGCAGCGTGATGCGCCAGGGCGCGAAGAGGTGCAACGCAGTGCATCTGCCTATGGCACGCGCCCAGTGCGTGGTGCGCGCCCAGTGCGCAGCGCACATGCAGATCCTTTCTTTGACAAACCTTATGAGGCCAGTGAAACCCACGTACCCGCATGGGATGCGGTAAAGGCTGCGCCCAAAGCAGCGCTGGGCACCAAGCCCAAGCGCAAGGTTGCTGCACTGTTTAAGCCCATGGGCAGCGTCTAGCTTTCCAAGGATTCATAAAAAAAACCACGGCATGCCGTGGTTTTTTTTATGGCAACGCCTAACCTGGTTTTTGTGCTTGCTCGCAATGAATCTGGTGGAGCTGGCGTTCGCGGAAGTCAGCTCCAATTTCCATCGCGCTGAGGCAGCCACCCCAGACGCAGCCTGTATCCAAGGCCATCAGGTTAGGCTGGTTCACCAAGCCCAGTGTTGACCAATGGCCGAAAGCCACGATGTCTTGGGCGGTTTTGCGATCGGGGCAGTCAAACCAGGGCATCAGACCTGTTGGCGCTGCATCTGCAGCCTCAGAGCTTTCAAAGTCCATTGCCCCTTGCGCCGTGCAAAATCGAATGCGCGTGAGTGCATTCACAATGACGCGGTTTCTGTCGCTGCCGGTGAAACTGTTATCCCAGTGGTTGGGCAGATTGCCATACATGTGCATCAGAAACTGGGGCAGTGCTTCTCCCTTGATTTGTTGGTGGACTTCATCGGCCAGTTGTAATGTCTCTTCCAAGCTCCATTGCGGTAATACGCCTGCATGCACCATCAATAATCGTTGCCCCTGCGGATTTTGAATTGATCTGGCTAATGGCTGCTGGGAAATCCAGTGCAGCAAAGCGGCGCGATCGGGTGCATTCAAAATACTTTGCAAAGTATCTCGTTTACCGGGTTTGCGCACGCCATAGGCACTGGCAAGTAAATGCAGATCATGGTTTCCAAGCAGAGGCTTAATCGCATCTCCCAATTCCATGCAATAGCGCAAGACTTCTACGGATTCAGGGCCGCGGTTGATCAGGTCGCCGAGCAAATAGACGGTATCTCGGCTGGGGGAGAAGGAGATGTGGTTGAGAAGCCTGGTGAGAGCCCCATGACAGCCTTGAACATCACCGATTAAGTAAGTGGACACTCTTTGTATTTCCTTGCTGTGTATTGGCAGTGTAGTGCCAATACATTAAATGCTTGTGCGAGATTTTAGGCCCAGTGCGAATCGCTTCAAGCGCCGTGCATTCAAGCTAAAAATGTTTTCGCAGGAATGATGGTCTGTCTTTGGAATATCAAAACATTTGGAATAATTTTTTCCTTAACGGTTTATGCAAAAAATTTTCTATCTCTATAATCCAAGAACTTACAGAAAGGAATTCCTCCATGAGCTCTTATAAAGAACTTTTGAAACAGCGCGAAGAACTCGAAAAGCAAATTCAAGATGCACGTAAGCGTGAATTGGCGGAAGCCGTGAGCAAGGTGCGTGCTTTGGTGGATGAGTATGAATTGACGGCAGCAGACATATTCAGCCCTGCGCGTGCGGTTCGCGCAGGTGGTGCCGGAAGCAAGGTACCACCTAAGTACAAAAATCCTGCAACCGGTGAAACATGGACGGGGCGTGGCAAAGCACCCAAGTGGATTCAAGACCAAGATCGCAGCAAGTTTGAAATTTAATCACCAGCTTGCGCATCTCATCCAAGCCTGCGAAAGCAGGCTTTTTTGATGGGTGGACTGATGGTGATGGGTAAGCGGTGCTTTGCGGCGCAGATATATGCCTCATGTGACGCCAAGGAAGTGGCACGCATTTCCTAAAGCTTGGGGTGTTGCTTCATTTGTGGGCAGTGTTTGCTGCGCATCAGCGTTCTTTTGCTTTGGAGGCTTCTGGGCACCCTGTTTCAGCGCCACAATTTGCGCCATGAAAAAACAAGTATTGATCGCAGGTGGTGGCATTGCCGGCATGGCTGCAGCGTTGGGCGCATCGCACGCTGGCTGGGATGCACGCTTGTTTGAACGGACGGCCGTGTTTTCTGAAGTGGGTGCCGGTGTTCAGCTGGGGCCGAATGTGGTGCGTCGTTTGCAGGCCTGGGGCTTGCAAAAAGCCCTGCAACAGGTCGCTGCAGTGCCGCAGCAATTGGTGGCACGCAGTGCACTGAGCGGGCGTGTGCTGGCCAGTGCGCCGCTGGGGCAATCCATGGTGGAGCGTTACGGAGCCGCCTATGTCACGATTCACCGCGCAGACTTGCATGCGGTCTTGCACAGCGCAGCCCAAGAACGGGCTGATATTTATATCAATCCCGGGCAAGAAGTCACCGAGCTGCTGGGCACGGAGCGCGTGACCACCATACGCACTTCCGCCAACAAGGTGGTGGAGGGCGATGCCCTCATGCTGGCCGATGGGGTGTGGAGCAAGTTGCGCGCAGCAGTGCTCGGCGATCCCAGCCGTCCCCGGGTCTCGGGTCATTTGGCCTACCGGGCCTTGCTGCCCATGGCAGACATTCCGGTGGGGTGGCGCAGCAATGAAGTGACGGTGTGGCTGGGCCCTCGCATGCATGCCGTGCATTACCCGGTACGGCGTGGCGAAATGATGAACATCGTGGTCATTGTTGAAGGCCCTGTACCCCAGGATTTGGAGCAGTGGGACCATGCGGCCAATGCGCAGGTGCTGGAGCAAGCGCTGGCAGATTGCAGCAGCAATCTGCAAGATTTGATCCGCAGTGTGCCTGCCGCAGGTGCCCAGTGGCGCTTGTGGCCGCTGTCTGACCGTGCGCCCATTCAAGGCCCTGATGCCATGGCCCAGGGTTTGGTCGGCTTGATTGGTGATGCTGCGCACCCCATGCGCCCTTATTTGGCGCAAGGCGCGGGTATGGCGATTGAAGATGCGGCAGAGTTGCAGCGTGCTTTGGCGATGGATGACTTGGACATCGGCTTGCGCTTGCGCCGCTATGCCCTCAATCGTTGGGAGCGCAATGCCCGTGTGCAAGCGCGCTCTATTCGCAACGGCAACATTTTCCACGCCACCGGCCCGGTACGCTGGGGACGCGATCTGGCCATGGGCATGTTGGGCAGCCGGTTGATGGATGTGCCCTGGCTCTACAGCGGCGAAGGCTCTAGCGCCAGCATCTTGTAAGTTCTCAGACCTTGCTGCGAAGCAGCAAGGGCGAGGCGGGCAGCCAGCGATAGGCGGTCGATGCGATCATCAGCCAGATCGCAATCGTCAGGGCGACGGCCGTGTAGCTTTCCCAGCCGTGTTGGGCGGCCCATGCGGCGACCACCCCGGTAAACCACTGCATCAGGGCCACGCCCAAAAACATGGACATGGTAAACAGCGACAGCGCACGCCCGGTCATGTGGTCGGGGTAGGAGGCGCGCACATCGGCGTATTGCAGCAAGCCGTAGCCCGACAGCATGGCCATGGCAATCACGATGGCGATGTTGCCGATGGTGCTGTGCCACAGGCCCAGCATCACAAACAGGGCAGCCATGCACAGCGAAAAATTCGCCAGCCACTGGCGCCGCGCCAGGGTGCCCGGGTCGAGACGTCCAAAAATCGCCGGGGTGAACAGCGAGATCAAGGACATAACAAACGCAACGTGCCCGCTGTGCACCAAGCTCAAGCCATGGCGATCCATCATCAAGGGGCCAATCCACAGCCCGCGCAACGACAAGAAGGCTGCGTAGCACGACATGCCCAGCACCAGCATGCCCCAGGTGTGGGGCAGTGTCAGCAACTCTGCCATGCGCATAAAGGCGGAGCCCCATGTTTCAGGGGTGCCAGCCTTGGTACTGGGGAGCGCAGGCTCATGCACTTTGCAAAAAATGAGCACCCAGGACAGCGCGCACATGATGCTCAGCAGCCAAAAACCACTGCGCCAGCCGCCTGCTTCCACCACCCACGCCAGGGGACTGCCGGTGAACAGCAAACCCAGTCCGCCCACGCCCATCGACAGGCCCGAGAAAAACGCAAACCGCTCTGCCGGGAAGTGACGGGCAATAAAAATGGTGCAAGCGAGAAAAGCTGGGGAGCAGCCCACGCCAATCATCAACTGGCCCAGCATCAGCCAACCGTAGCTGGGGGCTGCGGCGGAGACCATGGCGCCCAGCGTGGCGAACGGAAAGGCACACAGCACGGTACGGCGCAGGCCGTACAAATCCATGCCAATGCCCATCAGCAGTTGGGCGATGCCGAACGACAGGCCAAACAGCCCGGCAAACGCGCCCAATGAGCTGGCGCTGATACCAAAGTCCTGCTGCAGGCCCTGGGCCAAGATGGCGGTGATGGTGCGAAAAGCTTGGCTCAGTGCAAAGCCGCTGAGCAATGCCAGCAGCATGATCCAGAGTTGGCGTTGCAAAACGCTGCGGTGTGAGGTGGTGGATGGGGTCTCGGGCACAGTGGCATCTCCTGGCGGCAAGCGTAGCGCTGAGCGGCTGCGGCAACTGTCACCACGGTGTAGGGATTTGCCCTTGGCGAGCCGGTGCCGCAGGCATAAAGTGGTGGTTATGAGCACACGCACTTCCACACCCGCTACACCTTTAGTTTTGCATTACACCGTGCGTGTGTGCCCGCTCGGGCAGGTTTTGGTGGCGGCTACGTCCAAAGGGATTGCAGCGGTGTTGCTGGGCGACGATAAAACCCAGTTGATTAGTGACTTGCAGCAGCGCTATCCGCAGGCGCAGCTGGACACCGGCGGCCCTGTGCTGCAGCGCTGGAGCGATACCGTCCTGGAAATTTTGGCGCACCCCAGCTTGCAGCATGTGGTGCCGCTGGATGTGCTGGGCGGCACGGAATTTCAGCGCAAAGTGTGGAAGGCCTTGCGCGGCATTCCGGCGGGGCAAACCCGCAGCTATACCGAGCTGGCCCAGGCCATAGGCCAGCCGCAGGCCGTGCGTGCCGTGGCCGGTGCCTGCGCGGCCAACCCGCTGGCGGTACTGGTGCCCTGCCACCGCGTGCTGCGCAGCGATGGCGGCTGGGGTGGCTACCGCTGGGGCATTGCGCGCAAGCAACAGCTGTTGCAGCAAGAAGGCGCGATTGCTTGAGAGCCATTCTTAAAAAAGATAGCTGCTAGCGCTTGTATTTATTGGATTTCAGTATTCAATGCATCGGAAGTGCTTGATGTGCAAGCGCTGCAAGCTATGCAATAAGAAATTGCCGCATCTGCCTTGGTACGTCTTGGCATGGCCTGATCGCCATCGAAATCGCGATCGCAATCTCAACCGCACCTCGAAGACGGGCTGGGTGGTGTGAATTTCCCTCAGGCGCGCTGCACGCTTTCAGGCATCCAGCATGCCCGGCAGCTGGGGCTGGGTTTGCAGTTCACTGGTGCGCTGCAGCAAGGCGGGCACGTGCTGGCGCTGGCAGCTTTGAATGTGCTGCAGCAGGCGGTGTGCTGGCTGCGGAATGTGCCAGCGGGTTTGCAGATCTTGCTGCATGCGCAGCAGCAGGTGGGCCGTCATTTGCGCATCGGCCAAGGCACGGTGGGCCTTGTCGGCGGGTGGTAAATCCAAAAAGCGCACGATGCGCCCCAGCGCATGGCTGGGCGCTTGCGGGTACAGGCGGCGCGACAGCAGCACCGTGCAGGCAAAGGGCTGAGGGGCTGCGCACCCGGCGCGCTGCAGCTCATCCACCCAGAACTTGCTGTCAAACGAAGCGTTGTGCGCCACCATGGGCATGGTGCCCACAAAGGCGGCGGCCTCGCGCATCACTGCCTCCGCGGGTGGCGCGGCCTGCAGCATGGCCGTGTTGATGCCGGTGAGCTGGGTGATGTTCCACGGTATGGGCTGCCCGGCATTCATCAGGCTGTGGTAGTGATCAACCATGCGCCCGCTTTCCACCACCACAATGCCCACCTCGGCCGCACGCGCGCCGTGGGCGGGGCTCATGCCGGTGGTTTCAAAGTCGATGATGGCAATCCGTTCGGTCATGTCGGCAAATTTCTCTGTTTTCTTTGTTTTGATAGCTGCCAGCGCTTGCCAGATAAGCGCTAAAGGCAGATTTCTTATCAGACAGCAAGAGGCCGCAGGATGGCACGTACGGGCGAAGCCTCCGCCTCCATCAGCTTCAGCGGCAGGGCAATCAGCTCGTAGTCGCCCTCGGGTACGGCGTCCAGCACCAAGTTTTCCAGAATGCGCAGGCCGCGTGCGCGCACCAGCATGTGGCTGTCCAGCGCAGTGCTGCCCGCCGGGTCCATGCTGGCGGTGTCAATACCAATCAACTGCACGCCCAAGTCGGCAAGGCGGGCGATGGCATCCGTTGTCATACCGCTGAGGTGCGCGTCCCACTGCTGCGGTGCCTGTGCATAGGTGCGCACCAGCACGCGCGGCGGCAAGTCGGGGGTGATGGCGTGCTGCAAATGCTGCCACGCAATCAGCGGGCCGCAGCCAATGGCATGAATCACCCTGCAGGGGCCGATGTAGGGCAGCAAATCCACGGCTCCCATGCTGGGGCCGCTGGCGTCGTAGTGCAGCGGTGCATCGGCATGCGTGCCCAGGTGGGGCGAGAGGCTGATGGCGCTGACGTTGACCGGGCAGTCCGCGCTAATCCGCGCGATCCAGCGCTGCTGGTAGGGTGCATCGCCGGGGTAGGCGGGGCTGGCGCTGTGCACGGGGGCGGAGATGTCCCAAATCTGTGGCGTGGCGGTCATGGCAAATGCAGGGCAATAAAAAAAGCCTGTGGCTCGCGCACGAGTCACAGGCTGGCAAGTATGCGTGCTGCGCTTATTTTTTGCGGCGCAGCAGGTAAATCGCGCTCAGCAGCACCAGCCACGGCAGGCCAAAGGCCAGCGTCAGGCGAAATTGCGGGGTGAATGCGGTGGTGATCAGTACTGCTGCCATCAGGATGGCCCCCAGCAGGGTCAGCCATGGAAACCCCCACATGCGAAAGGCGCTGACCACGCCCTCCCGGTCGCGGCGGCGGCGGAACGCCAGGTGGGTGACAAACACCATGAACCAGGCAAACATGGCGCCAAACATGGCAATCGACATCATCCAGATAAAGGATTGATCGGGCCAGAAAGCATTGATAAACATTGCCACGCCTGCGCCCAGGCTGGAGATCAAAATGGCGGCCACTGGCACGCCACGCTGGTTGGCCTGGCCAAACACGGCGGGCGCCTGGCGGGCACGGCCCAGGCTGAACATCATGCGCGAGGTGGCGTACAGCTGGCTGTTCATGGCCGACAGGGCGGCCACCAGCACGACAAAATTCAGCACGCCGGCGGCGTAGGGGATGTTGATGATTTCCATCACACGCACAAAGGGGCTGGTTTGCGTGGCGGCTTCTGTCCACGGCACGATGGCCAGCATGAGCGCCAGGGTGAGCAGATAAAACAGCACCAGGCGCAGCACCGTGGTTTTCATGGCGCTTTGCACGGCTTTTTGCGGGTGCTGGGCTTCGCCCGCTGCAACGGCAATCGCTTCCACGCCCAGATAGCTGAACATGGCCACAATCACGCCCAGCCACATGCCGGAGATGCCTTTGGCCCAAAAGCCACCGCCCACGGCGTAGTTTTGCAGGCCAATGCCGGGGATGTGCGCGCCAAACACCACATAGGCGCCAATCAGCACAAAGGCCACAATGGCGGCCACCTTGATGGCCGAGAACGCATACTCCGCCACGCCATACACCTTGACGCTACGCAGGTTGATGCCTATGAGCACCGCAGAGAACACGGCCACCCAGATCCATTGCGGCACGGCGGGGAACCAGTAGGCCATGTAGATGCCCACGGCCGTCACCTCCATGCCCACGGCCAGCACCAGCGCCGCCCAGTAGGCGTAGCGCACCACAAAACCGGCCAGCGGGCCAAGGTAGTACTCGGCATAGGCGCCGAAGGAGCCGGAGGTGGGGTGCGCCACCGTCATCTCGCCCAAAGCGCCGATCAGCAACAGGGCAATGAAAGCGCCGATGGTGTAACTGACCAGCACGGCAGGGCCGGCAAAGCCAATGGCAAAGGCGCTGCCCATGAACAGCCCGGTGCCGACGGCGCCGCCAATGGCAATCATCACCATTTGGGCACTGGTCAGGTGCTGCTTCAGACCAGTTTCGCGTTGTTGTATGTCTTGGAAATCGCCCATTGCGCCCAGGGTCCTATCGAATCGAGAAACCTCTGAGTATCGTTGGCGGCGCGCTTTTTTGCAGCCACAGGGGGATGCCGGGGTTCACAGGTCGTTGGGGGTGTCCGACAAGGTGGCTTGCAGGCACACCACTGCCACCAGCAGCCCGCACACAATGAAGGCGCTGGAAATCACCATGAGCAAAGTCGACATGACAGCCTCCTTGTCCTGAAGTGGCGCTTGGCTACAGTATGCAGACGCCATCGCAAGGAGCCTGCACGCCAGCGGCTTGAAGCGGTGCAGGCGCGCAGATTACAAGGTCTTACAGTGACGCCAGCTGCTGCTTGGCATAGCAGCCCGGCGTGGCGGCATGGTGGGCCTTGAAGGCGCGCTGCAGGTGCGACTGGTCGGCAAAACCCATGGCCAGTGCGGTATCTGCCAGCGCGGCGCCTTGGGCCAGCAGACAGCGAGCACCAGTGAGGCGGATGTTGAGGCGGTAAATGCCGGGGGTAACTCCAGTGGCGGTTTTGAAGTGGCGGATAAACCGTGACGTGCTCATCCCCTGCTGGATGCCGTGTGCTTTGCCCTGGTCAGTCGCTAGGCCAGCCATAGCAAATAGGCCGTGCACAGCCATTGGGCAGTCTGCGGCAACTGCGGCAGCTGCTGCAGCAGCGGTGCACTGGCCAAGCCCATGCAGGCGACGACGGCCCCATAACTCAGGCGGGCGCCCAGCACATACCCCAGCGCTGGCTGGCGTGCGCGTTGGCTGCCATGGCGCAGGGCCGGCACATTGACCGGGCCTGGGGTGATGGCGTCCACCAAGGCGAAATTGCCCATGGCAAGCAGCGTGGGCCACAAAGGGGAAAAGATGGTTTCATTCACGCAGCGCACTGTGCCCCGTGCTGCTGCGCTTGTATTGCACAAAATGGCAACGTGGCGGCCAGCAAGTCGGTCTTAGAGCAGCCCGCTTTCCAGCGCGGGCAGGCCGTGGCGCAGGCGCACGCGGTTGCAGGCGTCAGAGCCCGCTGCAAATTCGCGGCAGGGTGAGGGGCGCCATTCGTAAATGCCGCAGGCGGCGCGCTCTCCGACTGTGCCGGTCAAGGCAGCGCAGCGGGGGCGGGCGTAGTCGGTGCCGCGCATGCGGCAGGTGAAGTCATTGACCTCATCCACCAGACCACGGGGCACACGGCCACCGTGGTCTTCGGATTCATAGATCGAAAAATCGACGCGAAACGCTGCGCAGCAAGCGCCGCAGCTCAGGCAAGGGTGGGGGTGTGCCATGGTGGGGTGTTATGCAGCTTCTGCCCAGCGCTCGACCTCGGCGTCGGTCAGTGCGGGCAGGTCAAATTTGGCGCGGGTGTCGTGGCAGCCATAGGAGGCAAACGGGAAATCACGGCAGGGGCGCGAGCGTTGTTCGTAAATCGTGCAGCCAACGCAGTCGTTGCCCAGATCCCCCAGCGCGACGCAGCGCACGGGGTGCTGTGCGGTACCGTTCATGCGGGCGCGGTTGCCTTTGCCGGGCACCTCGTGGGCCAGCTCATCGGGCACGGTGCCGCCCATGGATTGCAGCTCGTAAATCGAGAATTCAACGCGGTAATTGGTGCAGCATACGCCGCACTTGAGGCAGGGGTGAATGGCTTCAGTCATGGGGAAGCGAGCGCTTTTTTCAGCGGTTGGATCAATAGGCAAAAAATCCCAAACGGGCGCCGCCACACACACCGCTAGGCCGGGGGAGGGTGATCTGGCCAAGAACAAGCAAGACACAGACCGACCCACGGCAAGCGCAAAAGCGTGCAGTGCAGCGTAAAAAAAGAAAGAGAACCTAGGTGTGACCGAGCAGGTAGCGCGGTGTTTTCAGCAGATGGCTGCAGGCAATGGCGTGCAGCGCGCTGCGGCGGCGGGCCATGCGGCGCAAATCCAGCGTGCGCGTGCCGCTGGCAGAGCAAGAGAAGGGGGCTTGCGTGCGCAGCGTGGTGACGGTGCTGCGCGGCTTAAATAAAAAAAGAGCTGCTAGCGCTGATCCTGCTTGGCTTTGCAATCTAAAGATGTGCGAAAGCTTGAGCAGGCGCGCGTAAGCAGCTCCTGTTTTTGTGAGAGGCGTGCCAAAGCAAGGTAGAGCGCGCATCACAAATGGCCGTATCGTTAGGCGTAATTAGTCGCCCTGCTTGCCCAGCAGCAGGTACTCCATGAGCGCCTTTTGCACGTGCATGCGGTTTTCCGCTTCATCCCAGACCACGGATTGTGGGCCGTCAATGACTTCGGCGGTCACCTCCTCGCCGCGGTGCGCGGGCAGGCAGTGCATGAAAACGGCCTCAGGCTTGGCGGCCTGCATCATCTCTTGGTCGACGCACCAGTCGGCAAACGCTTTCATGCGCACGGCGTTTTCGGCTTCGTAGCCCATGCTGGTCCACACGTCGGTGGTGACCAGATCGGCGCCCTTGCAGGCTTCCAGCGGGTCTTTGAAAACTTTGTAGCAGCCGGGGCGTGGTGGCTTGCCGTTGAAGGCGAGCTTTTCGTCCACTTCGTAGCCGCCGGGGGTGCTGACGTGGACAGTAAAGCCCAGCAAGTCCGCAGCCTGCAGCCAGGTGTTGGCCATGTTGTTGCCGTCACCCACCCACGCCACGACCTTGCCCTGGATGGAGCCCCGGTGCTCGATGAAGGTGAAGATGTCGGCCAGGATCTGGCAGGGGTGGAACTCGTTGGTCAGACCGTTGATGACCGGCACGCGCGAGTGTTCGGCAAAGCGCTCGATCTTGTCTTGGCCGAAGGTGCGAATCATCACCAAATCGGTCATGCGGCTGATGACGCGGGCGCTGTCTTCAATCGGCTCGGAGCGGCCCAGTTGGCTGTCGCCCGTGGTCAGGTGCACCACGGAGCCACCCAACTGGTACATGCCCGCCTCAAAGCTCACGCGCGTGCGGGTGCTGGCCTTTTCAAAGATCATGGCCAGCGTGCGGTCGCTCAGCGTGTGGTGCTTTTCGTAGCCCTTGAACTTCTTTTTGATCAAGGCCGCACGGGTCAGCAGGTAGTCGTACTCGTCGGCGGTGAAATCGCTAAATTGCAAATAGTGCTTCATGCAGTATTCCTTGGAGTGTCAGGCGGCCAGCAGGGCTTGAACCAAAGGCTTGAGGCGGGTGACGATTTCGTCGGCCTCGGCCTGGGTCAAAATCAGCGGAGGAACCAGGCGGATCACGGTGTCGGAAGTGACGCTCAGCAGCAGGCCAGCCTCAGCGGCTTGGCCAATCAGTTGGCCGCAGGGCTTTGCAAGTTCTACACCAATCATCAGGCCTTGGCCACGCACTTCGACAAAACCATCGATGCTGCCCAACTCGGCTATCAGCTTGGCTTTCAGGTGGTCGCCCACTTGCGTGGCGTGGGCCAGCAGGCCATCTTCTTCCATGATGCGAATGGTTTCTACGCCCGCACGCATGGCCAGCGGGTTGCCGCCGAAAGTGGAGCCGTGGTTGCCAGCTTGCAGCACGTTGGCCGCAGCGTTGTGCGCCACGACTGCGCCCACTGGCACGCCAGAGCCCAGGCCCTTGGCCAGGGTCATCACATCGGGCGTAATGCCTGCCCACTGGTGGGCAAACCACTTGCCGGTGCGACCCATGCCGGCTTGCACTTCGTCCATGATGAGCAGCCAGCCATTGGCATCGCACAGGGCGCGCACTTGCTTGAGGTAATCCGCACGCATGGGGTGCAGGCCACCTTCGCCCTGGATGGGCTCCATCATCACGGCGACGATGTTGGGGTTGCCCTCGGTGGCTTCCACCAGCGCCTGGTAGTCGTTGGGGGCAACGCGGGTGAAGCCTTCCAGCAAGGCGCCAAAACCGTTGCGTACCTTGGGGTTGGCCGTGGCCGACATGGTGGCGATGGAGCGGCCGTGGAAGGCGTGGTCATACACCACGATTTCAGGCTTTTCAATACCTTTGTCCACGCCGTACTTGCGCGCAATCTTGATGGCGGCTTCGTTGGCTTCCAGACCGGTGCTGCAAAAGAACACATTGGTCATGCCTGCGCGCTCTGTCAGCAGCTTGGCCAGCTCTTCTTGGCCGGGTACGTGGTAGTAGTTGGAGGTGTGGATCAGCTGGGTCAGTTGCTCTTGCAGGGCGGGCACCAGCTTGGGATGGTTGTGGCCCAGCGTGTTGACGGCAATGCCGCCCAAGGCGTCCAGGTACTCCTTGCCGTTCACATCCCACACGCGGCAGCCCTGGCCTCGTCGCAGCGCAATCGGTACGCGGCCGTAGGTGGGCATTACGTGGGGCGAGGTAGCCTCAATGTGAGCGGTCATGAATCAATCTCCGGACATAACAGTCATGGCACAACTTTTGCAGCTTTTGCAAAAGACAAGAGAATGATTTTAGGGCCCTCTAAGCGCTGCGGCATGCTCACTTCCATATTTGGAATAAAGCTATGCATGGATTGCAATCCCGAGTGCCCTGCCTGTGTCTTATATAAGAGTTAGAATTGATGAGTCGGTGCACATGGCGGCGATCCCGCAGCGCACCCCGTATTACCGGATTGATCCTGATGGTTTCCCCAAGCTCCAAAGAAATATTCATCCAAGGTGTCACCTTGGAGGGAAAAACTTTTCGCCCCAGTGACTGGGCCGAACGTTTGGCGGGTGTGATGAGTCAGTTTCGTCCCGGTGGCGCCCAGCGTGGCAGCCATTTGGGCTATTCGCCCTGGTGCGTTCCCACCACCATGAATGGCTTTAAATGCATTGTGGTGCACCGTGATTTGCAAGCCCATGAGCCGATGGCATGGGACTTCGTGCTGAACTTTGCTCGCGACAATAATTTGCAGGTGGTCGAGGCTTGCCTGATTCCTGACGCTGAAAAATAACGCTGCTGTGGGCGCAAAGCGCCTTGATTGTGTGTGAACAAGCCGCCAGAGGGCGGTTTTTTCATGCCTGCGCGTTGTACATGCAGGCGAAACATTCATGGCCGCAGGGGCGTAACGTCATAAAAAAGGCACAAAAAAACCGCCGTGAGGCGGTTCTTTTGTTTCGCTAGCAGCGCACCCGAAGCAAACGGCGAAGGGCCAGGCCCTTCGTGCGATGCCTAAATGTGGATTAGGCGGCCAGTGCCAAGGTCTTGACCTTGGAAGACAGACGGCTCTTATCGCGAGCGGCCTTGTTCTTGTGGAAGATGCCCTTGTCAGCAACGGAGTCCAGCACGGACTGCGCCTTGGCAAACAGTTCGGTAGCCTTCACCTTGTCGCCGGCCAGAACAGCCTTCTCGACATTCTTTACAGCGGTACGGTACTTGGAACGCAGCGATGTGTTTGCAGCGTTCAGCTTAACGTTTTGGCGAGCGCGCTTGCGGCCGGAGGCCAGGCGGGGGTTCTTTTTGGCTTTAGTTGCCATGATGTATTTCCTTTGTTGTCTGGGGATGATGCCAGCGAAGCCCGCAATTATAGCAACGCTTGCGCACATGTGCAGGATGCGGTAGCCAACCGGTCGATGCACCATGGTGGTGTGTTTGCATTGTGTTGGTGCAACGTTGCACCAACAAAGCGCTTTGGTGTGACGGTGGTGGGTGTTGCAGGTCTTGGGGCGCTGCGGGGCTTTTGCGAAATTTTGTGTATCTGCTGGTGGCCGCAGCACCTGGGCAGGGTGGCGCGTGGCTACACTGCGCGGGTGTCACTTCTTAAATCTGCCTCTACCGTTTCGTTGCTGACTCTGGCCTCTCGGGTCACGGGTTTGGTGCGTGATTTGATCATGGCGTCCATGTTTGGCGCGAATGCGCTCACGGATGCGTTCAACGTTGCTTTCCGTATTCCCAACCTGTTTCGGCGCTTGTTTGCCGAGGGGGCGTTCAGTCAGGCTTTTGTGCCCGTGCTGGCCACCACCAAAACGCAAGAAGGCGAGGAGCGCACGCGGGCGCTGATTGGCAATGTGGCCACGGTGCTGTTTTGGGTGCTGCTTTTGACCTGTGTGGTGGGCGTGGCGGGCGCGCCGGTGCTGGTGTGGTTGCTGGCCAGTGGGTTGAACGGTGGTCATGCGCACGAAGCGGCAGTGTGGATGACGCGCTGGATGTTTCCCTACATCGGCTTTATGTCGATGGTGGCGCTGTGCGCTGGGGTGCTCAATACCTGGCGCAAGTTTGCGGTTCCGGCGGCCACGCCGGTGTTGCTCAATATCTGCATGATTGCAGCTGCCTTGCTGCTGGCGCCGTGGCTGGAGCGCCAAGGTGTGGAGCCGATTTACGCCATGGCTGCGGGGGTGATGCTGGGCGGGGTGCTGCAGTTGGGTGTGCAACTGCCTGCGCTGAAGAAGCTGGGGCTGTTGCCGCGCATTGGCATGTCGCCTGCAGCCGTGCAAGCAGCCTGGAATGACGGGGGGGTGCGCCGCATTCTGTCGTTGATGGCGCCCGCTTTGCTGGGTGTGGGGGTGGCGCAGGTCAGCTTGATGATCAATACGCAGATCGCTTCTTACCTCACGCCGGGCAGCGTGACCTGGCTGTTTTATGCCGACCGGTTGATGGAGTTTCCCACGGCGCTGCTGGGCGTAGCGCTGGGCGTGGTGCTGACGCCGCAGCTGGCATCGGCCAAGGCCGCAGGCGATGCACAGCGCTACTCCAACATGCTGGACTGGGGGCTGCGTCTGGTGGTGCTGCTGGCCGTGCCATGTGCAGTGGGTTTGCTGGCATTTGCAGAGCCCTTGGTGGCCACCTTGTTTCACCGTGGCGCGCTGCACAGCCAGGATGTTTCCAACATCGCCTTGGCGCTGATTGGATATGGCGCCGGTTTGGTAGGGCTGGTGGCGATCAAGGTGCTGGCACCGGGCTACTTTGCCAGCCAGGATATGAAAACGCCGGTCAAGATTGCGGTGGCGGTGCTGGTGTTGACGCAAATTTTGAATGTGGTGCTGGTGCCCTCGATGGCGCATGCCGGGCTGGCACTGTCGATTGGCTTGGCGGCGTTGGTCAATGCCACGTGGCTGCTGATTGGTTTGCTGCGCCGTGGTGCCTACCAGCCTGCGGCGGGTTGGCTCAAGTACGCTGTGCAGGTGGCGGCAGCCTCTGCTTTGCTGGCGGCCTTTTTAATTTGGGGTGCCCAGCAATGGGACTGGAAGGCGTTGCAAGCCCATGAGTGGCAGCGTGCTGGTCTGATGGCGGTGATGCTGGCCGGCTCTGCCGTGATTTATTTTGGCGCTTTGCGGGCGTCTGGGGTCAAATTGCGCAGCTTGCTGCGCCGTTGAAAGGCTGCTGTGCCGTGCTCGCTTTGCACACAGTGAAATCGCGGTAGAGTGCCCTCCATGCAGCTGAACTTTGAAGCCCCCTCTGCGCTAGATCACTTCGCTTGCCTGGTTGGGCATGACGTAGCCTTTCCAGTGCTGGAAGCCGCAACCAGCTTGGCGTTGGATGCCGCCCCCGATCTGGACGTGCAAGGTGTGCTGCTGCAGGTGGATGACTGGGTGGAGCGCTTGCGCAAGTCCATCCCGGTGGGGGCTACGGCGCTGCAGCGCACATTCATGCTCAACGCGTTTTTCTACGAAAAACTGGGCTTTGCCGCCAATGCAAACGATTTTGCCAACCCCGCCAACAGCTATGTGCACCACGTGCTGCAAACACGCCGTGGCATTCCAATTACTTTGGCGGTGCTGTGGATGGAGTTGGCCCAGGGCATTGGGCTGAAGGTCGATGGCATTTCTTTTCCGGGGCACTTTCTCGTCAAGGTGCATGTGGACGAGGGCATCATCATCCAAGACCCATTGAGCGGGCTGGGGCTGACGCAAGCCATGCTGTCAGAGCGGCTGGAGCCTTTTCGTGAAGGCTGGGGGCTGGCCGAAGAGGAGATGGCGCCGCTGCATTTGTTCTTGATGCCAGCCAGTGGCCGCGAAATCATTGAGCGCATGTTGCGTAATTTGAAGAGCGTGTGCGTGGAAGAAGAGCACTTGGACTTGCTGCTGGGCGTGCTGCATCGCTTGATTGTTTTGCGCCCGCTGGATGCAGACTGCTACCGTGATCGTGGCTTGGTGCTGGCACAGCTGGGGCAGCGCGACGCGGCATTGAAAGATTTGCAAAACTATGTGCGCATGGCGCCTGCACCCCAGGATTTGCCGGTGATTGAGGCGCGTATTGAGTTGCTGCGCGCAGAAATTTAAGCCGTAAGCCACTGCCATCGGAGAATAAAAAATAGAGCGCCTAGCGCTCTATTTTTCTTGGTTTCGCAGTGTTTTGATGTGCAAGTGCTTGATTGTCTAGCGCTGCTAGCTATGTTTTTTGCAATCCTTGGTGGGCTACACCATCTTTGCGGTTTCCAGCTCTTTTTTCAGGTAGGCGTAAAACAGCGGTGCAGCCACCAAGCCAGCGGGGCCAAACACCGATTCGGCGATGAACATCACCGTCAACAGCTCCCACACGGCCATGTGGGTGCGTTGACCCACTACCTTGGCGTTGATGACGTATTCAGCCTTGTGAATCAAAATCAAAAAGCCCAAGCACACTGCGGCAGCGGTGGGAGAGACCGACAGGCCAACAATGGTCAGCACCACATTGCAAAACAGGTTGCCCACAATCGGAATCAGCCCTGCAACAAATGTCAGCATGATCAGGGCCGGGGTATAGGGCAGCGCCATGTCAAACAGCGGCAGAACCAGCAGCAAAAAGCCTGCGGTCAAGCTGGTGTTAAACAGGGCAATCCAGAACTGGGCGGCCACGATTTGGCGGAATGCCTCGCCCATCAGCATCACGCGGTGTTGCAGGGCTTGGGTCAGGGGCGCACGCGGCACAATCCGTGGGCGCACCGCCGCCAGCGCGCCAATCAGCAGGCCCACGTAGGCATGCAGCAAACCACCGAGCCACGCTTTGCCCGCCATGGCCAGAGCGCCTGCTTTGGTCGCCAGATTGGTGGCGATGGCTTGCTGAATCTCCGCTGCGCCTTGGGGCAGGAGATTGCCCAGCTCGGGCGGCAGTTTTTGCTGCAACTCCAGCACCGTGTGCGCCAAATAGTTCAGCAGCTCTTTGTATTGGTGGGGGATATCGGTCAGATAGCCGCGCGAGTGGGTCAGTGCCAGGGCAATCCAGAGCAGCGGCGCAATCACCACCAAGGTAGCAGCCGTTACCTGGGCCCAGCGGTCCGGAGCGGGGCCGGGCGGACGCCGGTCAATCCGCGCCAGTAATGCTGCGATGGCACGGGTTAACAAAAAGCCCAGACATGCGCACAGCAGTCCGGGCAAAAGTTTTTGCCACATGACCAGCAGCAAGGTGCCAGCCATGAGCAGATAACTGGCGATCATCACACCGCGCGATGGCGCTGTGGGGGAGTGACTAACAATCGGAAGTTGGTTCGAGTTCCCCATGGATGATCGCTTTAGAAGAAAAACTATTTGACTTGGACTGCGGCGCCTTCGCTGCGTTCCGTAATGTTACCGATCGTGTAGACGGTTTCACCCAGTTGACGCAAAGTTGCTGCAGTGGCCTGTGCTTCTTCAGCCGCGACCACGATCACCATGCCAATACCGTTGTTGAAGGTGCGGTTCATTTCCACATCATCAATACCCGCGGTCTTTTGCAGCCAGGCAAACAGCTCGGTCTGGGGCCAGCTGCCCGCCTTCAGGTCAGCGCCAGTGCCCTCGGGTAGCACGCGGGGAATGTTCTCCAGCAAACCGCCGCCGGTGATGTGCGCCAGCGCCTTGATGGGGTGCTGGGCCAAAGCAGCCAGCACGTTCTTGACGTACAGGCGGGTGGGTTCCATCACCGCGTTTTTGAAGGGCTTGCCGTCCAGTGTCTCAGGGATGGTGCCATTGGCCTCAGCGCGCTCGATGCACTTGCGCACCAGCGAGAAACCGTTGGAGTGCACGCCGGCCGAGGCCAAGCCCAGTACCACGTCACCGGGTTTGACGTTCTGGCCCGTCAAAATTTTGGACTTCTCCACGGCGCCGACGGCAAAGCCTGCCAGGTCGTACTCACCGTCGGGGTACATGCCTGGCATTTCTGCGGTTTCACCGCCGATCAGGGCGCAGCCAGACAGCTCGCAACCCTTGGCAATGCCGCCCACCACGGCAGCGGCGGTGTCCACGTCCAGCTTGCCGCAGGCAAAGTAGTCCAGGAAGAACAGGGGTTCGGCCCCTTGCACCAGCACGTCGTTGACGCTCATGGCCACCAGGTCGATGCCCACGGTGTCGTGCATGTTCCACTCGAAAGCCAGGCGCAGCTTGGTGCCCACACCGTCGGTGCCAGACACCAAGACGGGTTCTTTGTAGCGCTTGGGCACTTCAAACAGTGCACCAAAGCCGCCAATACCGGCCATGACGCCTTCGCGCATGGTTTTTTTGGCCAAGGGCTTGATGCGCTCGACCAAGGCGTCGCCCGCGTCGATGTCAACGCCAGCGTCTTTGTAGGAGATGGGGGTGGAGGAGGCAGAAGTGCTCATGAGATGGATCTGTGCAGTGAGGCCCGCGCGGGCGAGGGGAATCCTGCGATTCTAAGTCGAGACATTAGGGTATGTCCTTCATGCCGCTTCACCGAGGCATGGCATCGCAGAATGTGAGCGTCCCCCCAAGGCGACTTTGCTAGGGTGTTTAGCGTCTCTAGGGTATGCAGCGTATGTGGCGCATGCAGTGCAGGGATACGGGCGTAGTCTGTGAGATCGGTGGAAGCAGACTAAAATGTACAAATTGTTGTAGCAATTGCTGCTGCTCTCTTGCACGTCCCCCGGTCACCACACTGGGCGGGGAGTTCTCGTTCTTTTCCTCTTCATGCCTACGGTTTTGCCCTTGATTGCATTTTTGGTGCACACGCACTTGCTTGATCGCAGGCAGGGCGTATTGACTGCATGCCTCCTATGAAGCAACTGGCGCTGGATATTGGCTTGCCTACTGGGCCGTCCCTGTCGCGCTTTTATGCAGGCCGTAACACGCCGGTGGTCAGCCACCTCCAGAACTGGGTCAACAATGGTTTCGGTGCAGCGACACGTTCGCCAGTGCCTACTTACTTGTGGGGTGCTTCTGGCTCTGGCAAAACCCATTTGCTCAAAGCGGTGCGTGAAATGCTGCGTGAGCAGGGGGTGCAAGTGGGGTGGATGGATGCATCAACCGGCTTTCCGCCTGAGTTTGATGAACGCTGGTCGGCGGTGGTGATGGATGATGTCCACCAGTACACGCCCATGCAGCAAGCCCGTGCCTTCAACTGGTTTGTGAACGCGATCAACCCTCCCAGTGGCTCGCCGTGCTGGATTTTGTCCGCCGGAGATGCGCCGCCCGCCGCGATGGAGGTGCGTGATGATTTACGCAGCCGCTTGGGTTGGGGGCATGTGTTTCAGCTGCATGTGCCCAATGAGGAGGAGCGCCGAGAGGTGCTCAAAACCGAAGCAGCGGCGCGCGGGGTGACGCTCAGCGCGGACGTGGTGGACTACATGCTCAAGCGTTTCTCGCGCGACTTGGCCAGCCTGATGCAGTTGCTGGACATGCTGGACGAGTTTGCGCTTCGCAACAAGCGCGCCATCACCATCCCATTGCTCAAAACCATGCTGGAGACGGAGTGAGCGGGGGGATGAACACCCACCTCTTAGCTACCGTTTTCGCTTTTTACTGGATTGAAACACGCATGTCACTTGCTGCTCAGCGTCCGCGCCTGGCCCTGTTTGACCTTGACCATACGCTGATCCCGATGGATTCAGACCATGGCTGGGGAGAGTTTGCGATTGCGATGGGCTGGTGCGACCGCACCGAGTTTGGCCGTCGCAATGACGAGTTCTTTGCCCATTACCAAGCCGGAACGCTGAACGTGCAAGATTACGTGCGCTTTGCCACGGAAGCCATCGTGCAGCGCGGCGAACAAGCCGCCGTTGCTGCGCATGAGCGCTTTATGCAAACGGTGATTCACCCTGCCATCAAGCCCCAGGCTGTGGCGCTGGTGCAAAGCCACTTGCGTGCAGGCGATGTGGTGGTGATCACATCGGCCACCAATGAGTTTGTCACGCGGCCGATTGCTGCTGCGTTTGGTGTGGAGCATTTGCTCTCTACGGAACTGGAGCGCGGAGCGGACGGCTGGTTCACGGGGGAAGTGAAGGGTCTGCCCAATATGCGCGAAGGCAAGGTCACGCGCATGGATGCTTGGCTGGCGGCGCGTGGGCTGTCCTGGGATACGGTGGAATCCACTTTCTACAGCGACTCCATGAACGACGTGCCTTTGCTGGAGCGTGTCAATCACCCTGTGGCTACCAACCCCGAGCCCCGACTACGCGCATTGGCGCAAGAGCGCGGCTGGCGTGTGCTGGATCTGTTTACTGAAAACACATGATTAAAACCATCATTGATAAATTGCTGGGCAAAGAGCCCGCCACCCGTTCGCGCAAGCCGCGTTTTGGCAAGCGTGAAGAGGTGCCGGCCAGTGTGCACGGCATTGATCCGCAGTTGGTGGATCCGCGCGCCGTGGACGTGGTGCGCACGCTCAAGGATGCAGGCTTTGAGGCCTACATTGTGGGCGGCGCGGTGCGCGACTTGCTGCTGGGGCTGCGCCCCAAAGACTTCGATGTGGCCACCAATGCTACGCCTGAGCAAGTCAAAAACCTGTTTCGCCGTGCCTTCATCATTGGCAAGCGTTTTCGCATCGTGCACGTGGTGTACGGGCGTGGGCGTGAGCATGAGGTGATTGAAGTCTCCACCTTCCGCGCCTTCCTGGACAACAGCCTGGCCGAACAAGTCAGCGGCAATGAGCGCACCAGCAAGCTGGCGCTGGCGCATATGAAGCATGCCGTGGATGCCAGCGGCCGCGTGCTGCGTGACAACGTCTGGGGCCCGCAAGACCAGGACGCGACGCGCCGTGACTTCACCGTGAATGCCATGTACTACGACCCGGAAAGCGAAGTCGTGGTGGATTTCCACAAAGGAATCCAAGATGCGCAAAAGCGGGTGTTGCGCATGATTGGCGACGCGGCTACGCGCTACCGCGAAGACCCGGTGCGCATCATTCGTGCCGTGCGTTTTGTGGCCAAGCTCAGCCCGCTGGGTTTCAAACTGGAGTCCAAGACGGCCAAACCCTTGGTGGAGTCGGAGCACTTGCTCAAAGAAGTGCCCCAAAGCCGGTTGTTTGACGAAATGCTCAAGCTGCTGCAAACCGGCCATGCGCTGGCATCGATTGAGCAGCTCAAAAAGCTGGGCCTGGCCAAGGGCATTTATCCGTTGCTGGACGTGGTGGTCGAGCGTGCAGACCACCCCTTCGTGCAAGCGGTGCTGGCCGATACCGATCGCCGCGTGGGCGAAGGCAAGCCCGTAGCGCCCAGCTTTATGCTGGCTTGCGTGCTGTGGCAAGACGTGAAGACGGGCTGGGATCAGCGCCTGAAAAAGGGTTTTCACGCCTTTCCTGCGCTGAGCGAAGCGATTGACGAAGTGTTTGACCAGCGCATTGGTGATGTCTCGGGCCGCGGCAAGCTGGCTGCGGACATGCGTGAAATCTGGGTCATGCAGCCGCGCTTTGACAAGCGCACCGGCTCATCCCCGTTTGGCATGGTGCTGCAAGCGCGCTTTCGTGCAGGCTTTGACTTTTTGCGCCTGCGCGCTGATGTGGGCGAGGTGGACGAGGCACTGGCGCAGTGGTGGCAAGACTTCCAGGCGTCGGACGATGCACACCGCGAAGACTTGGTGGCCCAGGCCCGTGAAGAGCAGCGCCAAAAGCAAAAGGCGGCCCAACCGCGCAAGACGGTGCGCCAAGCCGAGTCGGAAGATGCCCCACAGGATGCCATCGGCCATGAAGGCGCTCAGGCGCTGGGTGATGCACCGGCGAAGAAAAAGCGCCGCCGCCGTCGCAAGCCCGCAGGCAGTGGCGCGGCCGCCGCAGCCGGCGCGGCCGAAGCCGAGTGATGACTGGCGTGCGTGTGTATGTAGGCCTGGGTGCCAATTTGGGTGACCGTGGGGAGGCGCTGCTGCAAGCACTCCGTGCGATGGCGGCCCTGCCACAGACCCAGTTGCTGGCCGTGTCATCGCTCTACAGCAGCGCGCCCGTGGATGCGACAGGGCCAGACTATTTGAACGCCGTGGCTGCGCTGCAGACGCAGCAAAGCCCCGAGGCTTTTTTGCAGGCGCTGCAAACTGTGGAGCTGGCCGCAGGCCGTGAGCGCCCTTACCGCAATGCGCCGCGTACACTGGATTTGGATATTTTGCTGTGGGGCAATGCGCAACTGGACACCCCGGCGCTGACCGTGCCGCACCTGCGCATGTATGAGCGCGCTTTTGTACTGCTGCCTTTGGCGCAACTGGATGCCAGTTTGGTGCGTGCAGACCAATTGGCGGCGGTGGCAGACCAGCGGATTGCCGTGGCACAAGATGCGGATTGGGCGGCCAGCGCGTTGCAGGCTTAGTTCACCCAGCCTGGGCTGTGGGGCACCGTTGCCCTAAGAAAAAAGCGCACTTCGGATCGAGCGTGCGCTTTTTTATAGCTAGAAATATTAAAAAAAGAGCTGCTGGCGCTTTTGGATATTGGATTTCAATATGTTTTGATATTGAAATCAAAGACTGTATTGCGCAGGCAGCTCTTATTTTTATCAGGCAATCTCTGCGATCAGTTCAATTTCCACGCACGCACCCATGGGGATTTGGGCCACGCCAAATGCGCTGCGGGCGTGGGTGCCTTTGTCGCCAAAAACCTCGGCGATCAGCTCGGAGCAGCCATTGGTCACCAGGTGTTGCTCGGTGAAGCTCGGGGTGGAGTTGACTAAGCTCATCACCTTGATGATGCGTTGCACACGGTTCAGATCACCGCCGCAGGCCACTTGCAAGGTGCCCAGCAAATCAATCGCCACGGCGCGCGCGGCTTGCTTGCCTTCTTCGGTGGAAATGTTGGCGCCCAGTTGGCCAGCCCAGACTTGCCCCTCTTTTTTGGCAATGTGGCCGCTCAAGAACACCAAATTGCCCGTTTGTACAAACGGCACATAGGCGGCAGCAGGTACAGCGGCGGCGGGCAGTTGGATGTTCAGGGCTTGCAGTTGGTCATAAACGCTCATGGGGTTTTCCTTTCGTCTTGTTGGAGCGGGGCGTAACTGGGTGACTGGCTTTGCATACCCAGCCTACACGCCGCATGCTTGCCAGTATGCCAATACATTGCAGCGCTTTGCCCCAGCGACCAGTCACCGGCGTATATGCCATGGTGGGTCTGGTGGCTGGCAGTGCCTTGCAACTGCAGCAAAGTGCACTGTTTTCGTCCGGGGCGTATGTTGCCATCGCGGGTGCAGCGGTGGCGCTGGCCATGGTGCTGGGGTGGTGGATCAAGCCTGCACGCAGTCATCCGTGGTGTGTGCTGGCCTTGGCCATGGTGTTGGCTTGGGGTTGTACGGGATGGCGGGCAGCCGCTTTTCAGCAAACGGCCATGCCCGCTGCCTGGGAGGGACGTGATGTTCGCGTCGAGGGTGTGATTGTCGACATGCCGCAGACCACAGCGCGCGGGGTGCGCATGCGTTTTGAGATTGAGCAAGCATGGGCACAAGGCATGCCCATTCGGTTGCCCGAGGGAGTGATGCTGACCTGGTATGGAGAGCCGCCGGCCGAAGGCTTGCAGGCTGGCCAGCGCTGGGCATGGACGGTGCGTCTCGAAGCACCGCATGGGGAACGCAATCCGCACAGCATGGATTGGGAGTTGTGGCTGTGGAGCCAAGGGGTGCAAGCCACCGGTTATGTGCGCCAGCACCGCAGTGGTGGCGGCAGCGGCAGCGACAAGGGCGAGGTGGCGCCGCCGCAATGGCTGGCGCAAACAGCACGGGCACCGGTGGCGCAGTTGCGCGGCCGCTTGCTGCAAGCGATGCAACCGCCAGAGGGGGCATCAGCGCGTGAGCAGGCATCGTGGGGCGTGGTACAGGCCTTGGTGACAGGGGCGCAGTCCCGCATCACGCGTGCAGATTGGCAATTGTTCAGAGATACGGGCGTTGCCCACTTGGTCAGCATCAGTGGTCTGCACATCACAATGTTTGCGTGGCTGGCTGTGGCGCTGGTCAATGCAGGATGGCGGCGCAGTGCGCGCTGTTGCTTGTGGCTGCCAGCACCGCTGGCAGCGGCATGGGCTGGCTGGTGCTTGGCCACGGTGTACGCCGTGTTCAGCGGTTGGGGCATTCCGGCCCAACGCACGATTGGCATGCTGCTGGTGGTGGTGCTTTTGCGCACCCAAGGGCGCACATGGCCTTGGCCTGTGGTGTGGTTGACGGTGCTGACCGTGGTGGTGCTGCTGGATCCGTGGAGCTTGTTGCAAGCCGGGTTCTGGTTGAGTTTTGTAGCAGTGGGGGTGTTGTTTGCCGCGCAGCCCCCGGACCGCAATCGGCACGAGAAAAAATACCGCCATGCCGGGTTGCGGCTGCTGAGAGAGCAGGCAGTGCTAGGGCTGGCCCTGGCACCGCTGACGCTGCTGCTGTTTGGCCAAATCTCGGTGGTGGGCCTGCTGGTGAACTTGTGGGCCATTCCCTGGGTGACGTTGGTGGTCACGCCGCTGTCCATGCTGGGGGCGCTATGGCCGCCTTTGTGGCAACTGGCGGTATCCGGGGTGACGGCCATGATCTGGCTGCTGGAGGTCATGGCAGCATGGCCGGTGGCTGTGCTGTACTTTGCGCAGCCTGCGTGGTGGGCAGCGGTGGCAGGCGTGCTGGGGTGCTTGTGGCTGGCGATGCCTTGGGGTTGGCGCTGGCGTTTGCTGGGGCTGCCGCTGGTTATGCCGATGCTCTGGTGGCAGCCTGCAACCCCAGCGTGGGGGCAGTTTGATCTGTTGGCGCTGGATGTGGGGCAAGGCAGTGCGGTGCTGGTGCGCACACAGCACCACAGTCTGTTGTTTGATGCAGGGCCCCGCTGGTCGGAGCATGTCGATGCAGGAGAGCGTACGGTGGTGCCGGTGTTGCGGGCGCTGGGCGTGGATCTTTCGGCGCACATGATCAGCCATGCCGACAGCGACCATGCAGGAGGTGCGCCTTCGGTGCAGCAGGCCTTCCCCCAGTCGCAAGGCTTGGGTGCCGGTGGCGTACCTTGCCAGGCAGGCCAGTCATGGCGCTGGGATGGCGTGCATTTCCAGGTGCTCCACCCCTTGCCCATAGGCCCTGGGGGGCGTGCGGTTCATACCGCCAGTAATGCCAGCAGCTGCGTGCTGCAGGTAGAAAGCCTGGCAGGACAGCGGGCATTGTTGAGCGGCGATATTGAAGCGCGGCAGGAGCGGGCGCTTATTCGTGCTGGTGCAGATGTGCGTGCCCAGGTGCTGCTGGTGCCGCACCACGGTAGCACCACATCTTCCAGCGCCGCATGGATTGAGGCGGTACAACCTGTGATAGCGATTGCCCAAGCCGGCTATCGCAACCGGTTTGGGCACCCGGCACCTGCCGTGGTGGAGCGTTACCAGCGCGCCGGTGTTGACTGGGTCGCAACGCCGACATGTGGGGCCGCGTGGTGGCGCTCCACGCAGCCCGATCAGGTGCAGTGTGAACGCGCGCATCGGCGCAGGTATTGGTCGACCCTGTCCCCTTGAGAGCTAGCCCGGTTGCTACACTCCATGCCACTTTGGACGCTGCAGTGGCGGGCTGTGGCGGACGGGCAAGTTCATGCAGGCCTGATTCTTGCTGCAGAAGCAGCAATCCATATGTGGGAGGCGCGCGAAGATGCAAAAGTTTGATGAAATGTACGCCATGCTGCCTTTCGATGGCAGCGATGTGCGGCCCCATTACAAGGCCTATGCCCAGTGGCTGGCACGCCAAGCGCCAGCCACGATGCAGGCACGCCAGGCCGAGGCAGAAATGATTTTTCGCCGGGTGGGCATTACGTTTGCTGTCTATGGTGACAAGGACGAAAGCGGCGCAGGAACGGAGCGGCTGATTCCGTTTGACTTGATTCCCCGCATCATTCCTGCTGGTGAGTGGCAGCGCATGCAGCAAGGGCTGGTGCAGCGTGTGACCGCGCTCAACCGCTTTATCGGTGACATCTACAACGGACAGGAAATTCTGCGGGCAGGCATTGTTCCGCGTGAACTGATTGACGGGAACAGCCAGTTCCGCCCTGAGATGTGCGGGCTGCAGGTGCCCGGCCATATTTACGCGCATATTGCTGGCATTGACATCGTGCGGGCCCCCAATGCGCAGGGCGAGGGTGAGTATTACGTGCTGGAAGACAATCTGCGCGTGCCTTCTGGTGTGTCTTACATGCTGGAAAACCGCAAGATGATGATGCGCTTGTTTCCTGACTTGTTCAGCGCGCACGCGGTCGAGCCGGTGGCGCATTACCCCGATATGTTGCTCGATACCTTGCGTGCCAGCGCACCGCCCAGTGCTGCAGCGGCCACCGCGACCGTCGTGGTGCTGACCCCCGGCATGTACAACAGCGCTTACTTTGAACACGCCTTTTTGGCCCAGCAAATGGGGGTGGAGCTGGTTGAAGGCCAGGACTTGGTGGTACGCAATCAGGTGGTGTACATGCGCACCACCCGTGGCTTGCAGCGGGTCGATGTGATTTACCGCCGGGTGGACGATGATTTCTTGGACCCGGATGTTTTTCGCCCTAGCTCAACGCTGGGGTGTGCGGGCTTGATGGAGGCTTACCGCGCAGGCAATGTGACGATTTGCAATGCGGTGGGAACGGGGATTGCGGACGATAAGTCGGTCTACCCCTACGTGCCGGACATGATCCGCTTTTACCTGGGTGAAACGCCCATTCTCAACAACGTGCCCACCTGGCTGTGCCGCAAGCCCGACGACCTGCGCTATGTGCTGGAGCATTTGCAGGAGTTGGTGGTCAAGGAAGTGCATGGCGCTGGTGGCTATGGCATGTTGATTGGCCCTGCAGCGACGACGGCAGAACTTGAAGACTTCCGCAACGCATTGCGGGCGAACCCTGCGGGCTATATCGCCCAGCCGACGCTGAGCCTGTCGAGTTGCCCGACGATGGTGCAAGCGGGCATTGCACCGCGTCACATTGACTTGCGCCCTTTTGTGCTGAGTAGCAGCGA
Organism: Comamonas jiangduensis; assembly: GCF_030162955.1. Lineage (NCBI taxonomy): Bacteria > Pseudomonadati > Pseudomonadota > Betaproteobacteria > Burkholderiales > Comamonadaceae > Comamonas > Comamonas jiangduensis. Next base: position 70,072 of record NZ_JARXOV010000008.1, on the reverse strand, counting down.
AGGCGTGCACATGGTGGCGGGTGGTCTGACCCGTGTGGCTTTGAAAGAGGGATCGCTGGTGGTCAATTCTTCTCAAGGTGGCGGAACCAAAGACACCTGGGTGCTGGGTGAGCCTGGCCAAGATGCGTTGCTGGCGGCGCAAGCACAGCCGTATGGCATGGCTCGGGGGGTATGAAATGCTAAGCCGCACTGCTGACCATTTGTTCTGGATGTCGCGCTATACCGAGCGGGCAGAAAACACTGCCCGCATGTTGAGTGTGAGCTATGACACCTCCATGCTGCCCATGCGCGCTGAAGATGCCACGCGGGTGTGGCAAGGGGTGCTGTCGATCAGTGAGTTGATTCCGGCGTTCCAGTCCCGCTACGGCGAAGTCACGCGCGACAACGTGCTGTTTTTCATGGTGGCCGATGAGCGCAACCCCGCATCCATCGTCGCGTGCTTGCGTGCAGCGCGTGAAAACGCACGCGCGGTGCGCGGTGCATTGACGACGGAAATCTGGGAAACGCAAAACCAAACATGGCTGGCGCTGCGCGCACAGCTGTCCGGAGGCGCCTTGGGCAAAGACCCCGGTCAGCTGTTTGAATGGGTCAAGTACCGCTCGCACCTTGCACGGGGGGTGGCGTTGGGCACCATGCTGCAAGACGAAGCCTTTAACTTCGTGCGCATGGGTACTTTTTTAGAGCGCGCAGACAACACGGCGCGACTGCTGGATGTGCGTTTTCATGCCGTTGAGCGTGACTATCACGGGGTGGATTTCAGCCGCAAAGCAGGGCAGCAACTGGATTTTTACCACTGGAGCGCGTTGCTGCGCAGCGTGTCAGCGTTCGAGGTGTACCGCAAGGTTTACCGTGACGTGATCACGCCTGCGCGTGTGGCAGACCTGCTGGTACTGCGCGCCGACATGCCACGCTCGCTGCACGCCTGCATGCGCGAGGTGGTGGACAACCTCAAGGCCGTGGCCCACGAGGGCTCGCAGGAAAGCCAGCGCAAGGCGGGGCGCCTGCTGGCCGATCTGCAGTACGGCCGCATTGATGAAATTCTGGACACCGGCTTGCACGCCTACCTGACGCAGTTCCTGGATCGCGTGAACCTGCTGGGTGAATCCATCACCCGGGATTTTCTGGTGCCCGAGCTGTGAGTACACCACAGCGCAATAAACAACGGAGCCCGAAGGCTCCGTTGTTTATTGATAGCTGCTAGCGTAGATGGGGTAAGGGCTGGCACTGGTTTTGGCTACATAGACCGCTGCCAAAGATGCCTGAGCAGACTCAATGTCCCTCAGCCTCGCCCATCTGGGTCTGCAAGTAGTTTTGCACGCCGACTTTCTCAATCAGATCCAACTGGGTTTCCAGAAAGTCGATATGTTCTTCGGTGTCGTCCAGAATCTTGAGCAGCAGGTCACGAGAGACAAAATCGTGCGCAGCTTCTGCCGTCTTGATGCCGTCCTTGATGGTGGCCTGGGCCGCCAGCTCCAGGTTCAGGTCGCACTGCAGGCCTTCGGGCACGTCTTCACCAATTTGCAGCTTGCCCAGATCCTGCAGATTGGGCAGCCCGTCCAGCATGAAGATACGATCCATCAGCACGTCGGCGTGCTTCATTTCGCCGATCGATTCTTTGTACTCCACTTTGGCGAGCGCCTCAAAGCCCCAGTGCTTGTACATGCGGTAGTGCATGTAGTACTGGTTGATGGCGGTCAGTTCATTTTTGAGTTGTGCTTGCAGCGCTGCAATGACTTGTGGATCGCCTTTCATGGGGGCTCCTTTTGTGGTGAGGTGGTGGAACGTATTGTGCGGGATGGGGGTTCTGTGACGCCCGATGTCCACACTGGCGCGCAGTGGCTGCGGTTGATGATAAGTCGTGTTTGTATTGATTGATAGCTTTACGCAATCAATTTGATTAAGTCAATTGATTGGTTTTATTAACTGTAAGCGCTTAGACTACAGTCTGTGTTCAGTCGCATCACATAAGGAAACAACATGTCCGTTATCAATACCGTTATCAAGCCTTTCCAAGCCTCCGCATTCAAGGATGGCAAGTTTATCGAAGTGTCCGAAAAGGACGTGCTGGGCAAGTGGGCTGTGTTCTTCTTCTACCCCGCTGACTTCACCTTCGTGTGCCCCACCGAACTGGGCGACGTGGCTGACCACTACGACCAATTCCAGAAGCTGGGCGTAGAAATCTACTCCGTGTCCACCGACACCCACTTCGTGCACAAGGCATGGCACGACGCTTCCGAAACCATCGGCAAGATCAAGTACACCATGATCGGTGACCCATCGGGCGTGGTGACCAACAACTTCGAAGTGATGCGTCCCGGCGTGGGCCTGGCCGACCGCGGCACCTTCATCGTGGACCCCGATGGCGTGATCCAAGCTGTGGAAATCACCGCGGAAGGTATCGGCCGCAACGCCGAAGACCTGCTGCGCAAGGTGAAGGCTGCCCAGTACGTGCGCAACCACCCCGGTGAAGTGTGCCCCGCCAAGTGGAACGAAGGCGAAGCCACACTGGCTCCTTCGCTGGATCTGGTTGGCAAGATCTAATCCGATTGCCCGTGAAAAGCCTGGGCGAGGCCCGGGCTTTTTTTCAACCAAGCAATCTCTGGCTATCAAAAAAGAATTTAATTAGGATTTGACTATTATGCTCGACGCCAATCTCAAGACCCAACTCAAAGCTTACCTCGAACGCCTGCAAAAGCCGCTCGAACTGGTGGCCACTTTGGACGACAGCAAGGCGGCTGGCGAAGTCAAGTCCCTGCTGGCCGACATTGCGGCGCTCAGCGACAAGATCACCGTGGTCGAGAATAACGACCTGAACGTGCGCAAGCCCTCTTTTGCCATCAACAACCCCGGCGTTGAAACCGGTGTGCGTTTTGCCGGTGTGCCACTGGGGCACGAATTCACCTCCCTGGTGCTGGCGCTGCTGCACGTTGGCGGCCATCCCTCCAAGGAATCGGCCGACTTGCTGGAGCAGGTCAAGGCGATTGATGCACCACTGCATTTCGAAACCTACTACTCGCTGTCCTGCCACAACTGCCCCGATGTGGTGCAGGCGCTGAACCTGATGTCGGCCCTGAACCCCCACATCACCCACACGGCCATCGACGGCGGCCTGTTCCAGGACGAAGTCAAGGAGCGCGAAGTCATGGGCGTGCCCACCGTGTTCGTGAACGGCGAGCGCTTTGGCCAGGGCCGCATGGAGCTGGCGGAAATTGTCGCCAAGGTGGACACCGGCGCCGCAGCCCGCGAAGCCGCCAAGATTTCGGCCAAGGACGCGTTTGACGTGCTGGTGGTTGGCGGTGGCCCCGCCGGTGCCGCTGCGGCCATCTACGCCGCCCGCAAGGGCATCCGCACCGGGATTGCTGCCGAGCGCCTGGGCGGCCAGGTGCTGGACACCGTGGACATCGAGAACTTCATCTCGGTCAGCAAGACCGATGGCCCCAAGCTGGCCGCGGCCATGGCGGCCCACATCCGTGACTATGAAGTCGATGTGATGAACCAGCAGACCGGCGCCAAGCTGGTGCCCGCTACCACCGAAGGTGGTCTCATCGAAGTGCACACCGCTTCGGGCGCGGTGCTCAAGTCCAAGACCGTGATCCTGTCGACCGGCGCGCGCTGGCGCAACATGAACGTGCCCGGCGAGGAGCAGTACCGCACCAAGGGCGTGACCTTCTGCCCGCACTGCGACGGCCCCCTGTTCAAGGGCAAGGACGTGGCGGTGATTGGCGGTGGCAACTCCGGCGTGGAAGCGGCCATCGACCTGGCCGGCCTGGTCAAGAGCGTGACGGTGCTGGAATTTGCCAGCGAGCTGAAGGCCGACGCCGTGCTGCAAAAGAAGCTGCGCAGCCTGCCCAACGTGACCGTGATCCTGAACGCCCAGACCACCGAAGTGAACGGCGACGGCAAGAAGGTCACCGGTATCACCTACAAGGACCGCACCACCGACCAGGTTCACCAACTGGCGCTGGAAGGCATCTTCGTACAGATCGGCCTGCTGCCTAACACCGACTGGCTCAAGGGCACAGTCAACCTGACGCGCTTTGGCGAGATCGAAATCGATGCCAAGGGCCACACCAATGTGCCCGGCGTGTTCGCAGCCGGTGACTGCACGAATGTGCCGTACAAGCAGATCATCATTGCCGCCGGCGCCGGTGCCACGGCCGCGCTGTCGGCGTTTGACCACCTGATTCGCCACTGATCGGTATTATCAGTATTTAAGAAAAATCGGCATCTGGCGCTTATCTAACAAGCGCAGTGAGCTATTAAAAAAGGACTGCCCAGGCAGTCCTTTTTTTGTGAAGCAGCCCAGCGTAGGGCTGTGTTCCGCATCAGTCCATGGTCAGCTTTTGCTTGTCCACCACGTCCTTGTAGGCGGTGTATTCGGCCTTGATTTCGGCAGCAAACTTCTCGGGGGTGTCGGCCACGATCAGTGAACCGGTTTCCTCGATGCGCTTGCGCACGGCGGGGTCTTGCAGCACTTTGTGTACGGCTTTGTTCACCTTGTCCACGACGTCCTTGGGCATGCCCTTGGGGCCAATCACGCCGTAGTAAGCCATGCGGTTCACGCCAGGGGCGCCCACTTCAGCCAGCGTGGGCACATCAGGCAGCACAGCCAAACGTTGGGGTGCTGCCACGACCAGCGGGGTCAGGCGCTTGCTTTGGATAAAGGGCAAGGTGGAAGGGAAGTTGTCAAACAGCAGCGGGATTTGGCCCGCTACAGCGTCGTTCAGTGCAGGGCCCGAGCCACGGTAGGGGACGTGCTGCATTTCGGTGCCGGTGGCCAGCATGAACATTTCCATCATCAAGTGACCGATGGAGCCAGTGCCGGGCGAGCCAAACGAATGCTTGCCGGGGTTCTTCTTCAGCTCGGCCAGGAAGGACTTGTAGTCTTGGCCAACAAACTTGGGGTTGGCTGCAATGATGTTAGGCGTGGCAGCGATGTTCACGATGGGCGTGAAATCGGTGAACACGTTGTAGGGAATCTTGGGGTTGATGGCGGGGTTGGTGGCCGTGGTCGATACGGTGGCAATGCCCAGGTTGTAGCCATCGGGTGCGGCGCGTGCGGTTTCTGCCGCACCAATCGCACCACCGCCACCGCCCTTGTTTTCCACAATCACGGGCTGGCCCAGTTCACGGCCCAGAGGGTCTGCAACCACGCGGGCAATCAGGTCGGTGGTGCCGCCTGCAGCAAAGGGCACCAGCAGCTTGATGGGTTTGTTGGGGTAGTTGGCTTGGGCGTGGGCAGTACCGAGGGTAAGCAGTGCGGCAACAGCCAGCAGAGAGCGACGCATCATGTGCAGTCTCCTTATCTTTGTTGTTGAAAGAAGACAGATGCTAGAGAGGTTGCGGGGGCCTGTGTAGGCCAAAACCCTAAGGTTAAACCCTTTGTATAGGGTAATCACTTGATGATGAAGTGCCTGCAAACAGGTATGGGAAGGCCTGGCGCTTGGCCGCCATACGTTCTGGGGGAAAGGGCCGAACCGCTGCGAAGCGGTTCAGCACCACGGGGGGCTAGATCACCTGATCGGCATACAGGGCGCTAATGCGGGCCTCGCTCATGCCCATCTCCCGCAGCACTTCGTGGGTGTGCTGCCCCAGCGTGGGTGGGGCGCTGCGGTAGGTGACCGGGGTGGCCGACAGCCGCATGGGGTTGGCCACGGTGGCCACATGGCCGATGCCATCACCCGCTTGGCGTGGCAATGACTGCGCAATGCCGCGGTGGCGCACTTGCGGGTCTGCAAAGGCCTGGGCGACGGTGTTGATGGGGCCGCAAGGTACGGCCTTGTCCTCCAGCAGCGCAATCCATTCCTGCGTGCCGCGCGTTTGCATCAGCGGCACCATCAGCGCCAGCAATGCCGTGCGGTTTTGCACGCGGGCCGTGTTGGTGGCAAAGCGCGCATCCTGCGCCCATTCGGGTTGATGCACCGCTGCGCAAAAGCGCGCGAACTGGCCGTCGTTGCCAATGGCCAGCAGCACATTGCCATCGCTGGTTTTGAAGTCCTGGTAGGGCGCCAGGCTGGGGTGGATATTGCCCGCACGCCCCGGTGCTTGGCCGGTGGCCAGATACCCTGCCGCCTGGTTGGCCAGCACGGCCATGCCCACATCCAGCAGCGCCATGTCGATGTACTGGCCCTGGCCAGTGCCGGTGCGGGCGTTGTCGCGGGCATTGATGGCCGCCAAAATCGCGTTGCTGGCGTACAGGCCGGTGAACACATCGATCACCGCCACGCCCACTTTGAGCGGGCCGCCGCCGGGTTGCTCGTCGGCATGGCCGGTGATGCTCATCAGGCCGCACATGGCCTGCACCATCAAGTCGTAGCCTGCGCGCTCGGCGTAGGGGCCATCCTGGCCAAAGCCGGTGATGGAGCAGTAGATCAGCTTGGGGTTCAGGGCTTTGAGGCTGTCGTAGTCCAGCCCGTATTGCGCCAGGCCGCCGACCTTGAAGTTCTCAACCACCACATCCGCTTCTTGCGCCATCTGGCGCAGCAGCGCCTGGCCTTCGGGGTGGGCCATGTCGACGGTGATGCTGCGCTTGTTGCGGTTGCAGGCGGTGAAGTAGCTGGCCTCGCGCGTGTCGTTGCCCGCATCATTTTTCAGGAACGGAGGGCCCCAGTGGCGGGTGTCGTCGCCAGCCACGGGGCGTTCGACCTTGATCACATCGGCACCCAGATCGGCCAGCATTTGGGAGGCCCAGGGGCCGGCCAGTACGCGGGACAGATCCAGCACCTTGATGCCTGCCAGTGCACCTTTTGCTGTGGAATTGGACATCATGAACCTTCTAGAGAAAAGAGCCGCAAATGCTTATTCTGTAAGCGCAGGCAGCTCTTAGAAGCAGAGCGAACTCCTGGGAACGCTCTGCATAGTCAACCTAGGTGAATGGCGCTCAGTTGGCGAATGCCGCAATGCCAGTCTGGGCGCGGCCCAGAATCAGCGCGTGCACATCGTGCGTGCCTTCGTAGGTGTTGACTACTTCCAGGTTCACCAGGTGGCGGGCCACGCCGAACTCGTCGGAGATGCCGTTGCCGCCCATCATGTCGCGCGCCAGGCGGGCCACGTCCAGGGCCTTGCCGCAGTTGTTGCGCTTGATCAGCGAGGTGATCTCGACCACGTTCTGGTGCTCGTCCTTCATGCGGCCTACGCGGAGAGCCGCTTGCAGGCCCAGGGTGATTTCGGTCTGCATGTCGGCCAGCTTCTTCTGGATCAGCTGGTTGGCGGCCAGAGGGCGGCCAAACTGTTTGCGGTCCAGTGTGTACTGGCGCGCGGTGTGCCAGCAGAACTCGGCCGCACCCATGGCGCCCCAGGCGATGCCAAAGCGTGCGCTGTTCAGGCAGGTGAAGGGGCCCTTGAGGCCACGCACTTCAGGGAAAGCGTTTTCTTCTGGGCAGAACACGTCGTCCATGACGATTTCACCGGTAATCGATGCGCGCAGGCCCACCTTGCCGTGGATGGCGGGGGCGCTCAGGCCTTTCATGCCCTTGTCCAGAATGAAGCCGCGGATCTGGCCCACGTTGCCGCCTTCAGAGACTTCCTTGGCCCACACCACAAACACGTCGGCCACGGGGCTGTTGGTGATCCACATCTTGGAGCCCTTGAGCTTGTAGCCGCCATCGACCTTGTAGGCACGGGTGGCCATGGAGCCGGGGTCGGAGCCGTGGTCGGGTTCGGTCAGGCCAAAGCAGCCAATGAATTCGCCCGATGCCAGCTTGGGCAGGTATTTTTGCTTTTGCGCTTCGGTACCAAACTCATTGATCGGCACCATCACCAGCGACGACTGCACGGAAGCCATGGAGCGGTAGCCCGAGTCCACGCGCTCGATTTCGCGTGCCACCAAGCCGTAGCTCACGTAGTTCAGGCCAGCGCCGCCGTATTCGGTGGGGATGGTGGGGCCCAGCAGGCCCAGCTCGCCCATCTCGCGGAAGATGGACACGTCGGTCTTCTCGTGGCGGAACATGTCCTGCACGCGGGGCATCAGCTTGCCCTGGCAGTACTCATAGGCCGCGTCGCGGATCATGCGCTCGTCAGCGGTCAGTTGCTCGTCCAGGTGAAAGGGGTCTTGCCATTGGAAGTTGGACATGTGGTGCTCCTTGGATATCTCTGGGTGGTCTGGTGGCAGTGCATGCGGTTTTGTGCAGGCATGCCGGTCAATGGAAGCCATCGTACGAAGAGGCTGGGTGCCAGGCAAACGATTTGTTTGCATCCAGATATGAGGTTTGCGCATGTATGGCTTGAATGTGCAGAGCAATTGCGGCAGCATGTGCAGTCTTGCCTTGCCCTCCATAAAACAGTCCTCCCTCCATGCGCCGCTCTATCCCTTCCACCCAAGCCCTGGCCTGTTTTGAGGCCGCCGCCCGCCACGAAAGCTATACCCGCGCCGCGCAAGAGCTGGCGCTGACGCAAGGTGCGGTCTCACGCCAGGTGATTGCGCTGGAAGCGTTTGTGGGGGTGGAGCTGTTTCGCCGCACGCGCCATGGCGTGGCCCTCACGCCGGCTGGCGAGGCTTATGCGCGCAAGGTGCGCAGCTGGTTGCTGGGCATGGAGCGCGACACGCTCGACCTCATGGCCCACCAGGGCGCGGGGGGCACCATCAAACTGGCGGCCGTGCCCACGTTTGCCACGCGCTGGCTGATGCCACGCCTGCCGCAACTGGCCAAAACCTATCCCGACATCACCGTGCACATTGATGTGCAAACTCGCCCGTTTTTGTTTGCCGACACGGGCTTTGATGCAGCCTTGTATGCGGGCACGCCCGATCAGGTGCACAACTGGCCGGGGATTGAAGCCCTGCACTTGATGGACGAAGACGTGGTGCCCGTGTGCAGCCCCCAGTTGCTGGCCCGGGCCGTGCAGCGCGATCTGGGGCGTGCGTGGCAGCCGCTGGCCCCGCAGGCGCTGGCAGATTTGCCGCTGCTGCAGCAAAGCACGCGCCCGCAAGGTTGGGTGCAGTGGTTTCAGTCGGTGGGGGTGGATGCGCAGCGCGCCATGGACGGGCCGCGTTATGAGCTGTTTTCCATGCTGGCGGTGGCAGCCACGCAGGGGATGGGGGTGGCGCTGATTCCGCCCATGCTGGTAGAGGCCGAACTGGCGCGCGGTGAGCTGGTGGTGGCCTGCGCCCAGCCTTTACGGGGCGAGCGCGGCTACTACCTCATCACCCCCGCGCAGACCATGCCCTCAACGGTGGTGACGGCGTTTTCGACATGGCTGCACCGCATGGCCCAGCACAGCAGCGGTGTCGCAGGCTAGCGGTGCTTAAAAAACTGGCAACCATAGAAAGTGTCTATCGTGACAATAGCTTAAGCCCCTTATCCAGTGGGCTAGGCACACTTGTCCACAAGCTTGTTGGGGGCTGGTGGGGAGAACTTTTCGTGCCGAGCGGGCGAAAACGGTTGGCGCAAAAAAATAGCTGCCCGCGCTGATCTATCAAGCGCTGGCAGCTATTTGGAGCATGCATGAGGAGAGGCGGCTTAGCCGTGCAGCCCCACCCCCAGGCGCTGTGGCAGAACCTCTTGCAAGATGGTGGTCGAAATCTCTTCAATCGATTTGGTGGTAGTGGACAGCCAGTTGACCCCCGCGCGGCGCATCATGGCTTCGGCTTCATGCACTTCCGAGCGGCAGTTTTCCAGGCTGGCGTAGCGCGAGCCGGGGCGGCGCTCGTTGCGGATGGTGGACAGGCGGATCGGGTCGATCGTCAGGCCAAACAGCTTTTTCTTGATGGGCTCCAGCGCCGGGGGCAACTTCTTGCGCTCAAAGTCTTCGGGAATCAGCGGGTAGTTGGCCACCTTCAGGCCAAACTGCATCGCCAGGTACAGGCTGGTGGGGGTCTTGCCCGAGCGGCTCACGCCCACCAGCACCACATCGGCGCCGCTGAGGTCGTGGTTGGTTTGGCCATCATCGTGGGCCAGCGTGTAGTTGATGGCTTCCATGCGGTCCAGATACTCTTTGCTCTGGCTGATGTCTGAAAACCGGCCCACGCGGTGCTGGCTCTTCATGCCCAGCTCGTCTTCGAGCGGCTGCACAAAGGTGCCAAACATGTCCATCAACAAGCCTTTGCAGTGATCGTGGATGACGGCCACCACATCTTGATTGACCAGGGTGCTGAACACGATGGGTTTTTTGCCCTCCACCTCACCGGTGTGGTTGATCTGGCGTACCGCTTGGTGGGCCTTGTCAACGGTGTCGACGAAGGGAATGCGCACAATGCGGGGTTTGATATCGAACTGCGCCATCAAGGCGGTGCCGAAGGTTTCGGCGGTGATCCCTGTGCCGTCAGAAATTACGTATACGGTGCGCGAGTGCATGGGCAGTTTTCCAAATCGAGTCAAACAAGCGCACGCGCTTGCGCGGCAAAGGCAGAGCCAGCGTGCGCGGCAAGGCGTGCGGTGCTGCGCATTATTCCTAATTTCAGCGCCAGTCTGCGGTTGGCTGGCGCATGGAATGTGGCAGGGGGCGGAACGTGATCAAAAAAGAGAGCTTCTGACGCTTGTGCAACCGAAGTTTTAAAGCTATTTGACATTTAAACCATTGATATAAAAGCGCAAACAGCTATTAAATTTATAGCGTGCGCCGTATTTTCCTTTAGAAACAGCGGACTAAACACAGCTGTCCTTCAGAGGGCTGTGAGCATCTGTACGGCGCGTGCCAGATAACAGCGCGCATTGCTGGGCAGGAGTAGAATGCCTGCGCAAAGATTCAAGCGCTTGGAGCCTCTCCAGGCGCTGCACGGGCTGGCTACCGATGACCGATAACCTCGAACAGCAAAGTTGTGGTTGGTGTCCAGCACGTGCATCCAGCAGGCGGGTTTGTTGGGCCAGCCGCTGGGACGTACCGGTTTTTAACTTTGGAGCCTCCCATGTCTAACCGTTTCGAAGCGACCGCTTTGGTCGTGCCTTTCGAAAATTTGCGTATGAGCGACGTCGAAGTCGTTGGCGGTAAAAACGCCTCCCTCGGCGAAATGATCTCCCAGCTGCCTCAAGGCGTGCGCGTGCCTACCGGCTTTGCCACCACCGCCCACGCATTCCGCGAATTCCTGGCATTTGAAGGCTTGGCCGACAAGATCTCCGCCAAGCTGAAAGCGCTGGACGTGGACGACGTACGCGCACTGGCCGCTGTCGGCGCTGAAATCCGTGCCATGGTGGAAGCACAACCTTTCCCCGCTGACTTGGAAGCTGCTATCCGCGCCGCTTTCATCACCCTGCAAGGCGGCAACGAAGCCGCTTCGTTTGCGGTGCGTTCTTCCGCAACTGCTGAAGACTTGCCTGACGCATCGTTTGCGGGCCAGCAGGAAACTTTCCTGAACGTGGTTGGCATTGAAGACGTGCTGCACAAGATGAAGGAAGTGTTTGCGTCGCTGTACAACGACCGCGCCATTTCCTACCGCGTGCACAAGGGCTTTGAGCACGACGTGGTGGCCTTGTCTGCTGGCGTGCAGCGCATGGTGCGCTCCGACCTGGGCGCTGCCGGCGTGATGTTCACCATCGACACCGAATCCGGCTTTGAAGAAGTGGTGTTCATCACTTCCAGCTACGGCCTGGGCGAAACCGTGGTGCAAGGCGCTGTGAACCCCGACGAGTTCTACGTGCACAAGCCCATGCTCAAGGCTGGCAAGAGCGCGCTGATTCGCCGCAATTTGGGCTCCAAGCTGATCCAGATGGTGTTCTCCACACCCGAAGAAAAGGCCGAATCCGGCAAGCTGGTCAAGACCACGGACGTGGCACCTGAGTTGCGCAACCGCTACTCCTTGAGCGACGCTGACGTGCAAGAGTTGGCCAAGTACGCGCTGGTGATTGAAGAGCACTACGGCCGTCCTATGGACATCGAGTGGGGCAAGGACGGCACTGACGGCCACCTGTACATCCTGCAAGCGCGTCCTGAAACCGTGAAGAGCCAGTCCAAGGGCCAAGCCGAGTTGCGCTACAAGCTCAAGGGCACAGGCAATGTGCTGGCCGAAGGCCGCGCGATTGGCCAGAAGATTGGTACCGGCCCTGTGCGTCTGGTGTCTGACATCTCGCAGATGGACCAAGTGAAAGCCGGCGACGTGCTGGTGACCGACATGACCGACCCCAACTGGGAACCCGTCATGAAGCGCGCCAGCGCCATTGTCACCAACCGTGGTGGTCGTACCTGCCACGCCGCGATCATCGCGCGTGAGTTGGGCATTCCTGCCGTGGTCGGCTGCGGTGACGCCACCGCACTTCTGAAGGATGGCACCTTGGTGACCGTGTCCTGCGCCGAAGGCGATACCGGCAAGATCTATGACGGCCTGATCGAAACCGAAGTGACCGAAGTGGTGCGCGGCGAAATGCCCGAGATCAGCACCAAGATCATGATGAACGTGGGCAACCCCCAGCTGGCTTTTGACTTTGCCCAGTTACCCAACCAGGGCGTGGGTCTGGCTCGCCTGGAGTTCATCATCAACAACAACATTGGTGTGCACCCCAAGGCCATCCTGGACTACCCAGCGGTAGACCCTGACCTGAAGAAGGCCGTGGAATCCGTGGCCCGAGGCCATGCATCGCCCCGCGCTTTCTACGTGGACAAGGTCGCCGAAGGCGTGGCAACGATTGCTGCTGCGTTCTGGCCCAAGCCCGTGATCGTGCGTATGTCGGACTTCAAGTCCAACGAATACCGCAAGCTGATCGGTGGCAGCCGCTACGAGCCCGAGGAAGAGAACCCGATGCTGGGCTTCCGCGGTGCTGCGCGTTACATCTCCGAAGACTTCGGCGAAGCCTTCAAGATGGAATGCGAAGCCCTGCGCCGTGTGCGTGAGGACATGGGCCTGACCAACGTGCAGATCATGATTCCTTTCGTGCGTACCTTGAAGCAAGCCGAACGCGTGACCACCATGCTGGGCGACAACGGCCTCAAGCGCGGTGAGAATGACCTCAAGCTGATCATGATGTGCGAAGTGCCTTCCAACGCGATTCTGGCGAATGAGTTTCTGGAATACTTCGACGGCTTCTCGATTGGCTCGAACGACCTGACCCAGCTGACCCTGGGTCTGGACCGTGACTCCGGTCTGGAATTGCTGGCTGCGGACTTTGACGAGCGTGACCCCGCAGTCAAGAAGATGCTGGAGATGGCAATTGACGCGTGCTTGGTCAAGGGCAAGTACGTGGGTATCTGCGGCCAAGGCCCTTCCGACCACCCTGACTTTGCCAAGTGGCTGGCAGACAAGGGCATTGTCTCGATCTCGCTGAACCCTGACACCGTGATCGATACTTGGCAGAATCTGGCGGGCTAACCTACCGCCTGCGTGAAAGGCCTGTGATGCAGTTTTCTGAAAATGATGTGCATGGCGGGCCAGATCCAATCTCGGCCAACGGGGGGCATATGCCCCCCGATTGGCACGACACACACCACCTGTGGCTCAAAGCAGTTTTGCTGGCAGTCTGGGTGGTGTCTTCATTTGGGGTGGTGTTTTTTGCGCGGGATTTGCAGGCCTGGGTGCAAGGCTGGCAGCTGGGTTACTGGATGGCCGCCCAAGGGGCAGTCCTGATGTTCATGCTGATCGCGCTGGTTTACTGTGTCGTGATGGATTTGTTCGAGCGCTCGGCCTAAGCACGCCGCAGCTTTTCTCCTTCCTTCACGTTGCATGCCCATTCCTTCTGGCGCTAGCGCCGCATCTTTCCCTCGCGCGCGCGCCTACCAGTGGCGTATCCACCGCCTGGTAGGGCTGTACTGCGTCTGCGTGCTGCTTTTTCTGCTGCTGATGACCTGGGCTGAGCGCCAGGGGCTGTCACGCCACTGGATTGGCCCCATTTTTTTGTTCGTGCCGGTGATGATGTATGCCGGTATCGGTGTCTGGGGGCGCACCGGCGATGCCGATGAGTACTACGTTGCAGGGCGCCGTATCCCGCCGATGTACAACGGTATGGCAGCTGCCGCCGACTGGATGAGCGCGGCGTCTTTCATCAGCTTGTCGGGCGCTTTGTATTTGCAAGGCTTTGGTGGCAGCAGCGGACAGCCAGGGGGGCTGGCGTACTTGCTGGGTTGGACGGGCGGGTTTTGCTTGGTGGCCATGCTGGTGGCGCCCCACCTGCGCGCCATGAATTTGTATACGTTGCCGGACTTTTTCCAGCAGCGCTTTGGTGGGCGCTGGCCACGCACAATTGCCGCGATTGCCTCGATTGTGTGCTCCTTCACGTATGTGGTGGCGCAGATCTACGGGGTGGGGCTGATCGCTTCGCGGCTGACCGGGGTGCAGTTTGAGATTGGCATCATGCTGGGTCTGGGCGGTGTGCTGTTGTGCTCTTTTTTGGGTGGCATGCGTGCTGTGACCTGGACACAGGTGGCGCAGTACGTGGTGATCTTGCTGGCATTCCTGATTCCCGTGTCATGGCTGGCCTACAAACAGCTGGGCAACCCCGTGGCGGCGGTTGCGTATGCCAGCCAGTTGCAAAAAATTGCCGAACTGGAAGCGCAGTTGCTGGTGTCGCCCCAAGAGCTGTCCGTGCAGCACCTCTACAGCGAACGCGCGGACGCGCTGGAAGCCAAGCTCCAAGATGTGCCCTTGGCAATGGAGCGTGATCGCTTGGTGTTGCACGAGCGGCTGCGTTACTTGCGCTCCACCAATGGCGATATGGGGCAAATTGCGGCCATCAGCCGTGAATACGCCAACTTGCCGCGCAATCCTGCAGTGGCCGAGCAGCAATGGCGCCAGCAACTGCAGGATTACCGTGAGCGCGCAAAACCTCTGTCTGGGTTGCCGCGCCACAGCCAGCCTTTTGGTGGCGACCCGGATGGCACACCCGCAGAGCGGGCCCAGTTCAACGATGAGCGCAACAACTTCTTGGCGCTGATGTTTTGTCTGATGCTGGGTACAGCGGGCCTGCCGCATTTGCTCACGCGTTACTACACCGTGCCTTCCGTGTCGGGCGCGCGCACTTCTGTGGCATGGACGCTGTTTTTTATTGGCCTGATTTATTTGAGTGCCCCGGCACTGGCGGCGCTGATCAAGCTGGAAGTGATGAACAACCTGGTGGGCGTGCGCTTTGATGAGCTGCCCAACTGGATTGCCCAGTGGGCGCGGGTGGATGCGTCGCTGCTGTCGGTGGAAGACATTAACCGCGATGGCATTTTGCAGTTTGGTGAGTTGCGGCTGGGGGCCGATCTCATCATGCTGGCCACGCCCGAAATTGGGGGCTTGCCCTATGTGGTGGCTGGACTGGTGGCTGCGGGTGGGCTGGCGGCGGCGCTGTCGACGGCCGATGGCCTGCTGCTCACCATCAGCAATGCACTGGTGCGGGACTTGATTGTTTCGCGGCGCTTGCGTCAGGCATCCTCAGAGCAGCGCGTGATTTTGTCCAAGTTCATGCTCATGGGCGTGGCTTTGTTGGCGGCTTTTGTGGCCGGGCAGCGTTCTTCCGACATTCTGCCCATGGTGGCCGCATCTTTTTCGTTGGCGGCCTCTGCCTTTGTGCCGGCCATGGTGCTGGGTATTTTCTGGCGTGGCGTGACGCGCTATGGCGCCATTGCGGGCATGTTGTCAGGCTTGGGCGTGGCGCTGTATTACATGCTCTCGCACAGCCTGTGGGTGCAGCATTGGGTGCCATCGATTTTGCTGGCCGATGGCCTGTGGTGGGGGCTGCAGCCCGTGTCTGCCGGGGTTTTTGGTGTGCAGGCGGGCTTGCTGGCGACCGTGCTGGTGAGCTGGTTGACACCGCATATCCATCAAAATAAATAGCTGCTGGCGCTCAATTGATAAAGCTTTCGATGATGAAATTATTTGAAAGTGTTATTTGGTGAGCGCCAAATGCTCATGAAGTAGTAGCAAAAATTCGCAGCCCAACATGGATTGCCCCAATGCAGCGCCGCTCGCTTGTGTGCGATGCTGAACAGCACCAAGCCAATTCAGGAGACGGTATGAGCGCGGTTTTGATCAAAACACCGGAAGGCCAGCAAGCCTTCAAAGAGCGCAGCGCGCTGCTGGCAGGTAAATTGCGCTCCGCTTTTTTGCTGTTTGATGGCCAGCGCAGCGTATCCCAGGTACTGGCTGCCACCCAAGGTTTGGGGGTGGTGCAGGCAGATATTCAAGCCCTGCAGCAAGCAGGTTTTTTGCAAGATCTGGTGGCCCATACCCCAGACCTGGCACCGGCTGATATGCCCCAGCGTAGCGACCAGGATCGCTACCGTGATGCCTACCCCTTGGCCGTTGCGTTGACGGGAAAACTGGGTTTGTCTGGCTTTCGTTTGAATTTGTCGGTGGAGGGATCGACCTGCTATGCAGATTTGGCAGCCGTGGCTCCCAAGATCAAAGAAGCCGTGGGGCCAGCCGCTTACGCACCGCTGCAGCGGGCGTTGTTTGCGTAAAAGCGTGGATACTGCATGCAGCATCAGATGGTGGCATCCGATGAAAAAACGGCCTGTCATTGACAGGCCGTTTTGCATTCTCCGTGAGAGAGGCTGGGCAGTGGTTTACACCGCCAGCAACTCCACCTCAAACTTCAGGGTGGCGTTGGGCGGAATCACGCCGCCTGCGCCGCGGGCACCGTAGCCCATTTCTGGGGGAATGATCAGCGTGCGCTTGCCGCCGACCTTCATGCCTTCCACGCCTTTGTCCCAGCCTTTGATGACCATGCCCGCGCCCAACTGGAACACGAAGGGGTCATTGCGGTCCTTGCTGGAGTCAAACTTGGCGCCTTGCTCGCCGTTGTGGTAGAGCCAGCCGGTGTAGTGCACGGTCACGCGCTTGCCGCGCGTGGCTTCGGCGCCTTCGCCGACCACGGTGTCTTCTGCCTGCAGCACGGGCGCGGTCTTGGTGCCCAGCAGTTCCACTTCAAACTTCAGCGTGGCGTGGGGCGGGATCACGCCGCCTGCGCCGTGGGCACCGTAGCCCAGTTCTGCAGGGATGATCAGGGTGCGCTTGCCGCCCACCTTCATGCCTTGCACGCCTTCGTCCCAGCCACGAATGACCATGCCATCGTCCAAGGTGAACTCAAAAGGCTCACGGCGGTCTTTGCTGGAGTCGAATTTGGCGCCTTGCTCGCCATCTTGGTAGAGCCAGCCGGTGTAGTGCACCTTGACGTCAGCGCCGCTGACAGCTTGGGCACCTTCGCCGACAACGACGTCTTCGTATTGCAGGCCAGAGGCAGTGGTGGTCAGTGCCATGGAGTGTTCCTTGTGAGATTGCGCAAATAAAAACAGGCACTGTGAGTGCCTGTGTGAGTCGGTGGCGGCAAGGGGCCGCCACGAGGCAGGTGCCTAGATTACTTCTTCGCGCGGGCGGCTGCCCAGCGTGTGGCAAAAGCCTGTAGATCGCTCAGGCGCTTGAGCAGGTCTTGGCCCGAAGGAGTGACGGTATAGCCGTCGTTGCCGTGCTCCATCAAACCTTCTTCGCGCAGCTCTTTGATGCGGGTGTTCAAAGTGTTGGGCGTGATGCCGCCCACGCTGTCTTGCAACAAACGGAAGGTTTGGGGGTGACCATCGCGCAGTGCCCACAGCACGCGCAGTGCATAGCGGCGCTCGAGTTTTTCGAGCAACTGATTGATGGCGGCGTTTTCCTTAGAGCTCATGGACGCTTCTCCTTGCGCTGAGATGGGGGATGGATCTGGTGCATTGCTGCCGATCCAAACGGGTTTGACTATAGCTTTGAATCTTGTCTGCTACAAGTTTAGTAGCTCGGAGCGCAGAATCGCTAGGCGGTAAAGTCCAAAAAACGTCAAAAACACTACTTTTGTTGTAGCGTTGCCACGTTCTCCAGCGCGCGCGCTCACCTTCGGGGATGGGCGGATTGCCCAAAACATCGGGAAGGGGCTGGGGTGGACTTTCTAGAATTGTTGGCACACAGGGGAAACCCTTGGCGGCAAGGAGTTGTCGCTGTTTGATGAATTTTTTTGCCATGACCGACAACGCTGCTTCTGACCTACCTACCGCTTCTTCTTCCAGCCCCAACCAAGCCTCTTTGCCTTTGCAGGGCATACGCGTGGTGGAGTTCAGCCACATGGTCATGGGGCCTGCGTGCGGCATGGTGCTGGCGGATCTGGGCGCAGAAGTCATCAAGGTGGAGCCAGTGACGGGCGACCTGACACGCGGGTTGCTGGGTGCGGGCGCGGGATTTTTTCCCATGTTCAACCGCAACAAGAAAAGCGTTGCCATCGACCTGCGCAGCGCTGAAGGGCTGCAAGCGGCGATTCGCTTGGCCTCCACCGCCGATGTGGTGGTGCAAAACTTCAAGCCGGGCGTGATGAAGAAGTACGGGCTGGACTATGCCCATCTGTCCCAGCTCAACCCCGGCCTGATCTATGTGAACCACACCGGCTTTCTGCCTGGCCCTTACGAGCATCGCACCGCACTGGATGAAGTGGTGCAAATGATGGGTGGGCTGGCGTATATGACTGGCCGCCCCGGCGATCCGCTGCGTGCCGGCTCCAGCGTGAACGACATCATGGGCGGCATGTTTGGGGCGATTGGCGCGCTGGCCGCGCTGATGCAGCGCAACCAGACCGGCAAGGGCCAAGAGATTGACTCGGCCCTGTTTGAAAACAATGTGTTTCTGGTCGGGCAGCACATGATGCAGTACGCCGTCACCGGCCAGCCTGCGGCACCCATGCCGGAGCGCATTTCCTCATGGGGGCTGTATGACGTGTTCAGCGTCAAAGATGGTGAGCAGATATTCCTAGCCGCCGTGAGCGATGCCCAGTGGCGCACCTTTTGCACCGCCATGGGGTTTGAAGACATGGCCAACGATCCGGCTTTGCAGACCAACAACGACCGTGTGCGTGCCCGCGCCAGCATGCTGCCCGAGCTGCGCAAGCGCTTGGCGCACTACAGCGCTGCACACTTGGCGCAGGTCTTTGAAGCACACCAGTTGCCCTTTGCGCCGATCTCGCGCCCCGAGCAGTTGCTGGACGATCCACACTTGCTGGCCACAGGGGGCTTGGCGGATGTGGTGCTCAGCGATGGGGAAAGAGCGGGCCACACCGCGAAAACCACCTTGCTGCCGATCCGCATGGATGGCGAGCGTTTGGGGGTGCGCAGCCAGCCCCCTAAACAGGGGGAGCATACGCGCGAGCTGCTGGCGTCCTTGGGGTATACGCAAGCAGAAATAGACGCCATGCTGCAATCCCAATCCATTGCTTAAGGCATGCACGGCCAGGAAAAGCCCGAACAGAATTTTGAGTGTTTTTAGGCTCTGGCGCTTATGGGGTAAGCGCTGGTAGCTATCAAATTTATGTATCAAGACTTATCGATCAAAACTTAGCAATCAAGCATAAAAAAAGGAGACCCGAGGGTCTCCTTTTGGTTGTGCGCTGGCCAGCAGTGGCTGGCAGGGCAGGCTTTTACAGCGAATCGATGAAGCTGCGCAGCTTGTCCGAGCGGCTGGGGTGCTTGAGCTTGCGCAGCGCCTTGGCTTCGATCTGGCGGATGCGCTCGCGCGTCACGTCAAACTGCTTGCCCACTTCTTCCAGCGTGTGGTCGGTGGACATTTCAATGCCGAAGCGCATGCGCAGCACCTTGGCTTCGCGAGGAGTCAGGCCATCCAGGATGTCCTTGACCACATCACGCAGACCGGCTTGCATCGCGGCCTCAATCGGCGCGGTGTTGGCCGAGTCTTCGATGAAGTCGCCCAAGTGGCTGTCGTCATCATCACCAATCGGGGTTTCCATCGAGATGGGTTCCTTGGCGATCTTCATGATCTTGCGGATCTTGTCCTCAGGAATTTCCATCTTTTCGGCCAAGATGGACGCATCAGGTTCGAAACCAAACTCTTGCAAGTGCTGGCGCGAGATGCGGTTCATCTTGTTGATGGTCTCGATCATGTGCACCGGGATACGGATCGTGCGGGCCTGATCCGCAATCGAGCGGGTGATGGCCTGGCGAATCCACCATGTGGCGTAGGTCGAGAACTTGTAGCCGCGGCGGTATTCAAACTTGTCCACGGCCTTCATCAGGCCGATGTTGCCTTCCTGGATCAGATCCAGGAACTGCAGACCACGGTTGGTGTACTTCTTGGCAATCGAGATCACCAGGCGCAAGTTGGCCTCGATCATCTCTTTCTTGGCAAAGCGGCTGTTGCGCTCACCTTCGTTCATGCGCTTGTTGATGTTCTTGAGTTCATCCAAGGGCACGACGACGCGCGATTGCAGGTCGATCAGGTTTTGCTGCAGCTCTTGCACAGGAGGAATGTTGCGCGACAGCACATTGCTCCAAGGCTTGCCGGCATTGGCATGCTCTTCCACCCACTTCAGGTTCAGCAGGTTCGGTGGGAATTCCTTGACGAAGGTTTCCTGCGGCATGCGGCACTTGTCCACGATGATCTTGCGCAGCTCACGCTCTTTCTTGCGCACATCGTCCACTTGCGAACGCACCAAGTCGCACAGCTTTTCAATGGTCTTGGCGGTGAAGCGAATGGTCATCAACTCTTCAGTGATGGACTTCTGCACCTTGTTGTAAGCCGCTGAGCCCCAGCCGTCCTTGTCATACGCTTTGCGCAGCTTTTCGAAGTCTGCCGCAATCTTGTCAAAGCGCACCAGAGCTTCGTTCTTGAGCTCTTCCAGACGGCGAGTCATGGCCTTGGAGCCACCCTTGCCGTCGTCGTCGTCTTCTTCGTCGTATTCGTCGAAGTCTTCTTCGGCCACGTAGTCGTCGTTTTCGTCGGCATTCACAAAGCCGTCGACGATGGTGGAGATGACGACCTTGCCATCACGGATTTCAGCAGCCATGCCCAGCACTTCGGCAATGGTGGCGGGGGAGCCGGAGATCGCCTCCATCATGTCCATCAAGCCGCCTTCGATGCGCTTGGCGATTTCAATTTCGCCTTCGCGGGTCAGCAGTTCGACCGTGCCCATTTCACGCATGTACATGCGCACGGGGTCGGTGGTGCGGCCAAATTCCGAATCCACGGTCGACAGCGCGGCTTCCGCTTCTTCTTCCGCTTCTTCTTCGGTGGTGGCGGACTGGCCGGTGTTGTTCAGCAGCAGGGTTTCGGCATCGGGCGTTTGCTCGTACACCGCCACACCCATGTCGCTCAACATGGAAATCACAACTTCCATCGTTTCAGCGTCCACCAGCTTATCGGGCAAGTGGTCGTTGATTTCCGCGTGGGTGAGGTAGCCGCGAGTCTTACCCAGCTTGATCAGCATCTTCAGACGCTGACGGCGGGTGTTCATTTCTTCTTCGGTCAGAACGGTCTCGTCCAGACCGAATTCCTTCATCAAGGCACGTTCTTTGGCCTTGCTGATCTTCATGCGCAGGGGCTTGGCCTTTTCGGTTGTACCAGTGCCTGCAGCTTCTACTTCTACTTCGGCTTCAGGCTCGGCATCCGCTTCCAAATCGATATCGGCGTCAAAGTCACCAATATCTTCATCGTCACCGGACTCTTCCTTGGCTTTGGGCTTGCGGCCGCGCTTGGCTGGGGCCTTGGCTTCGGCGGCTGGCTTGGCTGCTTTCTTGGCCGCGGGCTTTTTGGCTACGGGTTCTGCAGTTTCTGCCGCGTCTTTTTTGGCCGCAGTTTTTTTAGCGGCAGGCTTTTTGACCGCAGGAGCGTCGTCAGCGTCGGATTTCTTTTTTCCGCGCTTGGGTGCGGATTCGGCCAGCAGCGCATCGGCCATGGCTTTAAGTTCAGCTTGGGACAGGGTCGCCATATCGGAATCTTTCTTGGAAGCGACTGCCGTTTTGGCAGCGGGCTTCTTCACCGCAGTTGCAGACGCGGCTTTGGCGCTGGCAGTTGCGGTGGTTTTGGAAGTTTTGGGCTTCGCGCTAGCGTCGGGCGCCTGCTTGGACTTCGCGGACTTTGAAACGGGCATGAAAACCTCTTGGTCAAAAGCGAACACACAAAGGGGAAAACGCAAGCGCCACTCAACCCGGCGCATGAACGTGCTAACAAAAAATTAGCACGCACGGGAGCGAACAGCTCCCTAGGCAAGATGTCTGGGCGATCATTTGGTGTGCAGTCCTTGCGGATATTGGGCGAGCAATTGCTGCTCAACACGTGATTCCATCACGGTGCCCGGGCCGGAGGTGCTGCTGTCGCTCTTGCCGAAGAATCCATTAATTATAGCGTTTGCTAGAAATTGCAAGAGGTAAACGCGATTTTTGCGTAAATATTTTTTAATGAGGCCGCAAACCCTTGCTGGGTAAGGGTTTGCAAGGTGTATTTTTAAAAATAAGAGCAGGAAGCGCTTGTTAATAAAGGCTTTCAAATATTTTTATATTTAAAAACCTTGCTTTTAAAGCGTGAAGTGCTCTTGTTTTTAATTTAATTGCCCGGTGCGGTGGGCGCTGCCAGCAGACGGTTGCGTCGCTCGATGAGGGCTTGGTACTGGGTTTTGGCCGCCTGGTCTAAGGGGTTGGCCATGTAAGTTTTGAGCGCCTCGGTGGCCAGGTTGCTGACGCGTTTGGCCATCATGGGAGCCAAAATGTTGCGCAACTCTTGGAACTGCTCTTCTTCCTCACCTTCGGGGTGGCCGTGTGGGCCGCTCATGAGGTGTAAGGCCAGCGCGGCATGCGGCGTTTGCGTGACGCGCTCTTTCAACACCGCCCACGCTTGCGGGCCGTGGTCTTGAAACTCACTTTCAATCCACGCAAACAGCGGGCCGTGCGGGGCTGGCTGATTGACCAAGGTGTCCAAGTCATCGTTGTCCAGCCGCTCCATGAATTTCATCTGCGACAGCAAAATCCGCGTGGCCTGATCGGGCGCGGTGGAGGGCGCCACGCGTGGGCCGGTGGACATGGGGGGGCGCTGTTCTTTAAAGCGGCTGAATTTGTTGTTGCGTTTCCAGTCCCCACGGGTGTTGCCGCCGCCGCTGTTGCCACTGTTGTTGCTCCAGCGGTCTGTGTAGGGGGCGCTGTGGCTGGGCGCAAATTCCCCCACCCAGTCGGGAGGGGCTGATGCATACGGTGGAGGGTTTTCATGGCTGGGAGCTGCGGCGTGTTTGCTGCCGCCGCGCTGAAAACGCTTTTCCTGGGCTTCGGCCTGGGCCCACAGCTCTGACAGTTCACGGGTGTCGATCTGAATTTTGTGGGCCAGCTCGCCCAGTACCAGGCGCTTGAAGGCGCCATCGGGCAGCAGATTCCACAGCGGGCGCGCTTGGCTGGAGAGCTTGGCGCGGCCTTGGGCCTGCCCCAAGTCGCACTCGGCGCTGGCGGCTTCGATCAGAAACTGGTTCAGCGGCAAGGCGTTGGAGACTTGGCGTGCAAACGCGTCGCTGCCGTGTGCGCGGATGAAGCTGTCAGGGTCGTGCTCGGCAGGCAGGAACAAGAATTTGATGCTGCGCGTGTCGCTGGCGTAGGGCAAGGCGGCTTCCAGTGCTTTGTGCGCTGCGCGGCGGCCCGCGCTGTCGCCGTCAAAGCTGAAGACGACCGAGTCGGTAAAGCGAAACAGTTTTTGCACATGGTCGGCGGTGCAGGCGGTGCCCAGGGTGGCCACCGCATTCGGAAAGCCTAGCTGTGCCAGGGCTACCACGTCCATATAGCCTTCGGTGACCAGTGCGTAGCCCATGCTGCGCAGCGCATCACGGGCTTCAAACAGGCCGTAGAGTTCGCGTCCTTTGTGGAACAAAGGAGTTTCAGGTGAATTCAGGTATTTGGGTTTTTCATCGCCCAATACGCGGCCGCCAAAGCCGATGCACAGGCCTTTGACATCGCGGATCGGGAACATGATGCGGTCACGAAAGCGGTCGTAGCGCTTGTCGTCTTCGCCCACGATGACCAAGCCCGATTCGTGCAGCTGCGGGTCGTCATATTCCGGAAAGACACTGGCCAGGTTGCGCCAACCGGCAGGCGCATAACCCAGCCCGTATTTGCTGGAGATGGCCCCGGAGACGCCGCGATCTTTCAAGTACTGCACGGCATGCGGGGCAGCCTTGAGTTGCGCGCGATAAGCAACGCCCGCACGCTCGAGCACATCGTTGAGTGTGGCTTGCTTGAGCTTGGCCGCGGCCTGGCGCTCGCGCTCTTGGGGGCTGATGTCTTCCTGTGGCACCACCATGCCAACTTGGCCGGCCAAGTCGTTGACGGCCTCGATAAACCCCATGCCCGTGTGTTCCATCAAAAAGCTGATGGCGTTGCCGTTTTTGCCGCAACCAAAGCAGTGGTAGAACTGCTTGGCAGGGCTGACGCTGAACGACGGTGACTTTTCCCCGTGGAAGGGGCACAAGCCCATGAAGTTGGCGCCGCCTTTTTTGAGCTGCACGTAGCGGCCCACCACGTCGACGACATCGACGCGGGCAAGCAGCTCTTGAAGAAAAGATTGGGGAATGGACACGGGCGCTATTGTCCGATACGGCGGCAGTTTTCGCCGGGGTGTGCCTTTGGCAAGGCGAAAAAAAAGCCCGGCCAAAAGGACGGGCTGTCAAAGAAGGGGAAAGGGGGGATGCGGCTTAGTGCAGCATCAGGGCGCCAGCGCTCTTGCTCTTGCCGGCGCGTGCGGGGGGGGTGCACAGGCCGCATTCGTAGTGGCGGGCGTTTTCATACAGTTCGGTCACAAACATGCCGCTGCACTTGCTGCACTTGGTGCGGGTGAGCATGTTGGCATCCACAAATTTCACCAGACGCCAGGCGCGGGTGAAAGAGAGCAGGCAGTCCAGCTGCGAAGCTGTCACTTGCTCGGTGTACAGGCGGTAGGCCTTGGTCAGGATTTCCACGGAGTCTGCATCCACGCCTTTGGACAGGTACTCGTAGATGTTCAGGAACAACGAGCTGTGGATGTTTTCTTGCCAGGTCAGGAACCAGTCGGTGGAAAAAGGGAGCTGGCCCTTGGAGGGGGATTTGCCCGCGATTTCCTTGTACAGGCGGATCAGGCGTTCATAAGAGAGGGTGGTCTCCGACTCCAGCACTTGCATGCGTGCGCCCATGTTGATGAGCATGGCGGCGCGCTCGATTTGCTTGGATTCGTTCAGAACGCTTTTGGTTGCTGTGGTGGCCATGGCAGAACTCCGTGTCAGTGTTTGGGGTGTCAGTCTTAAAGAGGGCTTTAAGGCTTAGAGCACTTCGGAGACGCGGCTGGCCATCAAGATGTTGGCGTGCAGCGTGTTGGTGGCTTCGTTGCCGATCTTGTTGCTGCTGTGGTTGGTCAGCAGGTTCCAGACCAGGTCATCGTCCACACGGAAGCTGCACAGCATGGTGTTGCGGGAGGCAATCTTCAGCACTTGGGCTGCAGACAGGGTGGCCAGAATGTCGCAGGCCTCTTCGCTCAAGCCCAAGCGGAAAACTGCTTCGGCTTTGTCTTTGCGGATCAGCGTCTGTGCCAGCATCAGGTAGGTCAGATTGGCTTCTCGGATCTCGGCAAGCAGTTGTTCGTCATTCATGATTCCACCCTTTCAAATTCCAAAAATTGAGTCTTAGCTCGCGGTGTCGCTGTGGCGCTAGGCAGGCAGCGATCTGATGGAATGAATTGTGAAATACCGCAAACAGGAATTTGAGTCGGGGTACGCCGGTGCGTCGCGTCTCGTTGAGACGCCGTGTTTGTCTGGTTTGTATCGGGTGTATGTAGGAGAAATTCCTACATCAGCAACATTGCATTGCTGGCATGAGGTGGATTGTAAGTCTGTTTGTAACAAACTGATACATCCATCTAAGGGGCTAAAACCAGCCCTTATGCAGGCTTGGATGAAAGGGGGGTTTTTCTTTCACTGCAGGCCTGCATAGTGCCTGAATTACGGGCGGATGATGCTCCTGAAAAAGGTGCAAAAACCGCCTTGTTCTCAGCGGAAAAGATAGTTAACTTTTGGCCACCGGGCGCGCCGGGTTGCTGCACCATTCGCTCCAGCTGCCTGCAAACAGTTTGGTAGGTGCAAACCCTGCAATCTCCATGGCGATCAGGTTGGGCAGCGCGCTGACGCCGCTGCCGCATTGGTGCACCACGGTGGCGGGGTCACGGTCTTGCAACAGGGCTTCAAACTCTGCACGCAGCAATTCTTTGGGTTTAAAGCGACCGTCTAGTGCGATGTTGTCGGTGAAGGGGCGGTTCAGGGCGCCGGGAATGTGTCCGGCTACGGGGTCCATAGGTTCCACTTCGCCGCGGTAGCGGGCAGGGGCACGGGCATCGATCAGGGTTTGGTGGCCTGCTTGCGCCAGGCTTTGCTCCACCTCGTCGGCTGACACCAGCTGGCGCAGGCTGTCGTGCAGCGCAAAGTTGGATTGAAAGTGTGCTGGCTCTGTGCCTTGGCTGGTGGCGCCGCCCAGCGCAGTCCATGTTTGCAGTCCGCCATCAAGCACGGCAACCGCATCGTGGCCGGCCCATTTGAGCATCCACCACAGGCGACCACAGAAATTGCAGCCTTGGCGGTCATACACCACGGCTTGCATGTCGTTGCGAAAACCGACGGAGGACAGCCATTGCGCAAAGCGCTCGCGGCTGGGCAAAGGGTGGCGGCCACCGGAGGCGGGCTGGTCAGTTTGCGCGGTATGCACCTGCCCGTCTTTGCCGGGCGCACCATGGCGGGCGCTGAGGCGCTGGTCCAAATCCGCATACACCGCGCCGGGGATATGGGTTTGCGTGTACTGCTGGCGGCCTGCGGCGGGGTTGGCCAAATCAAAACTGCAGTCAAACACCATATAGGGCTGGCCGCTGGCTTGGAGGGCTTGGAGTTGGGCGGTCGAAATCAGTGTGGTGTAGGTCATGGCCTCGGCGAAGAGAGTTCAATCTCTGTGCATTGTGAACCACGTGGCGCGGCTGTGCCTATATAAAAAGAGGAGCTGCTGGCGCTGTTTAGATAAGGTTTTTAGATATAAAACTAATTGAAACCTAATTAAATAGAGCGCAAGCAGCTCCTCTTTTCATATAAGTAGCCGGCTGTTGGGGTTTAGCTTTTGGTGGCCGCAACGCTGGCAACACCGCGTGCACGGAAGATGGTGGCAGCAATGCCGCACAGCACAATCAGTGCCATGCCCAGCCAGCCTTCCCAGCCCAACTGGTCTTGAAACAGAAACAGGCTGTACAGGCCCGCAAACACAATGCCCGAATACTGCAAGTTGGCCACCACCAGTGTGCCGCGTGGAGTTTTGGCGTTGGCGTAGGCTTTGGTCATGCACAACTGCCCGCCTGCTGCGAGCAAGCCAATCGGAATCAGCCAGCACGCCGCTTGCCAGCCCGGCCACTGTGAAAAGCCCGTGAACATGCTGGCCACCAAGCCAGCCACCGTGCAGCCCAGGCCAAAGAAGAACACGGTGCGCGATTCGGGCTCTCCTATGCGTGACAAGGCCACCACCTGCATATAAGCCAGTGCGGACAGCAGCCCTGATCCCAGACCAATCAGTGCGGCCGTGGTTTGTTCCTGGGCAAAGCTGGGTTGTAGCATCAGCACCACGCCCGCAAACCCCACCACGATGGTGATCACCAAGGGGATGTTGAGGGCTTGCCGAGGCTTGCCGCTGCGCGGGTGCAGTGACCACAGTGCGCCCGCTAGCAAGAAAACTGCAATCCACAGGCTGCTCATGTAGTTCAGCGTCATGGCACTGGCCAGCGGCATCTGGGTGATGGCATAAAACCAGGAGCCCATGGCAGTAACGCCCACCAGGCTGCGCCACGTGTGCATCCACGGGTGCGCGGTTTTGAGGGAGACGCCTTGCGAGGCGCTGAGCAGCCACAGCACCAGCATGCCGATGAGACCGCGGTAGAAAACAATTTCTGCCGTATTGAAATAAGGGGCTGCGTATTTGATGCAGACCCCCATGGTGGCAAAAAGAAATGCGCCCACCACCATCCATAGCACTTGCATGGTCTGTCGTCCCTGATCGGTATTGTTGTGTGTTTTTGAATAAAAAAGAGCTGCCAGCGCCCATGGGGTGGGTGCTGGCAGCTCTGGAGAGCGTAGCAAAAAAGCTCAGCGTTGCGGCAGGTGGGGCCCCATTGTCTGGCGATACCACGCATGGAAATGCTGCATGCCATCTTCCATCGGGCTTTGGTAGGGGCCGACCTCGTTGTCGCCCCGCTCCATCAGGGCGCGGCGCCCGGCGTCCATGCGCTCACCGATTTCATCGTCTTCGATGGCGGTTTCCATGTAGGCCGCTTTTTGGGCCTCGATGAATTCGGGCTCGAAGGCTGCAATCTCTTCGGGGTAATAGAACTCCACCACATTCATGGTTTGGGTGGGGCTGACGGGGTGCAGGGTAGAGACCGTCAGCACGTGCGGGTACCACTCCACCATGATGTGGGGGTAGTAGGTCAGCCAGATCGCGCCGCGCTCGGGCAGGGCGCCGTTGCGGTAGTTCAGCAGCACCTCGTGCCACTTCTTGTACACATCGGAGCCGGGCTTGCCAAAAGTGGAGGCCACGCCCACGGTTTGCACCGAGAACTCTTTGGCAAATTCCCACTTGAGATCGTCGCAGGTCACGAAATTGCCCAGACCGGGGTGGAAGGGGCCGACGTGGTAGTCCTCCAGATAGACCTCAATGAAGGTTTTCCAGTTGTAGTTGCACGTGTGCATTTCCACGTGGTGCAACACCAGCCCGTCAAAGCGCAACTGCTCGCGCAACTGCATGCCCGCCAAATCAGCGGCAATGTCGCGGCCGTTGTCTTCAAACAGCATGCCGTTCCATTCGCGCAACTTGTAGTTGTTCAGGTGCAGGCAGGGATCGTGGGGAAAGTGCGGTGCGCCCAAGAGTTCGCCGCTGGGGTTGTACGTCCAGCGGTGCAGCGGGCAGACAATATTGCCGCCCGCATGGCCCTGACCTTGGGTTTGGAGGTTGCCACGCCCTTTGAGCATGATGGCCTGGCGGTGGCGGCAGACGTTGGAGATGAGCTCCACCTGTCCTTGGCGGTTGCGCACCAAGACCCGGCCCTCGTTTTCATGGGGAAGGGCGTAGTAATCGCCGATCTCCGGCACAGAGACGCTGGAGCCCACATAACGTGGACCATGGTGGAAAATCGTTTCCATCTCGCGCTGGAACAGCGCTTCGTCGAAATAGCTTGAAACTGGTAGTTGGCTTGCGGCCTGCTGCAGTTGAAGACTTAAATCAGACATGGGACCTGACCTAAAGACTCCCCACAGGGAGGTGCGGTTTGCACGGGTAAAAAGACAAAACCGGCCATGCCAGAACATGACGGACAGCAGCGAAACAAGCCTATGTCCGTCTCAGTCTTGGCGTGTGCCGGTTCGACGGGAATGGGATTGTAAGCGGTGGGGTTATTCCCGCCGGCCACTTATGTGTATTTAATCAATCGCTTGGGCTCCGCGAGCGGTAAATTTTGCGTCATCCAGTCAAGCGATGGCGCTGTATATCAGGCGCTGCCCAGCACCGCCTAAAATCATTGGTTCCCCCACCCCCCACGAGCTCCTACATGCCCAAGGCCAAAACCAAAGCTGTTTCAGACATTTCATCGCCTCCCGAAAGCTACGAGCTGGCATTGGCGGAGTTGGAAGCACTGGCAGTGTCCATGGAATCTGGCCAACTGCCTTTGGGCGAGATGATGAATGGCTACCGCCGTGCTTCTTTCCTTTTGGAATTCTGTCGTCAGCAGTTAGATACTGTGGAAGCGCAAATCCGTGCGCTGGATGAAGGACAGATCAAGCCGTGGTCGCAGGACTGAGTGGGCAGACATGGAATCTCAGATTTTGACTACGCCACCTAATTTTGCGCCCGCCACCTCCGAGTTTGATGCCAATGCCTGGATGCATGCGCAGCTGCAACGCACCGAACAAGCCTTGTCTGCATGGGTGGGTGTGAATGCGCCAGCCAATCTCGGCGATGCGATGCGCTATGCCGTGCTCGATGGCGGCAAGCGTTTGCGCCCTTTGCTGGTATTGGCTGCTGCACAGTCTGTGCAAGGGCTGCCAGAAGCAGCCATTCGTGCTGCATGCGCGGTAGAGCTGATTCATGCCTACTCCTTGGTGCACGACGATATGCCCTGCATGGACAACGACGTGCTGCGCCGTGGCAAACCCACGGTGCATGTGCAGTTTGGTGAGTCACAGGCGTTGCTGGGTGGAGATGCTTTGCAGGCACTGGCTTTTGAGCTGCTGACGCCTTCGGAGTTGGAAGTGCCGGCGTCTGTGCAAGCCAAGCTGTGCCGTATCTTGGCGCAGGCCGCTGGCGCACAGGGCATGGCAGGGGGGCAAGCGATTGACTTGGCCAGCGTGGGCAAGACCTTGACCGAGCAAGAGTTGCGCCATATGCACAGCCTGAAAACCGGTGCGTTGTTGGAGGCCAGCGTGGCCATGGGCGTGGCCTGTGCCACGGTGCCCGCGCCCGTGCAGCAAGCCTTGGCGCGCTATGCCACTGCGCTGGGCATTGCATTCCAAGTGGTGGATGATGTGCTGGATGTGGTGGCTGACGCTGCTACGCTGGGCAAAACACCGGGCAAGGACGCGGCCAACGAAAAGCCCACCTTTGTGTCTTTGATGGGTTTGGATGCCGCGCGCAGCTACGCCAACGAGTTGCTGAAGCAAGCACTGGCAGCGTTGCACGACAGTGGCTTGCAGGATGTGCGGGCATTGTCGGCCTTGGCCCACTTGGTGGTGTCGCGCTCGCATTGAGCCATACCCACCCATCGTCGAATTTTTCCTATTGTCTGGTTGAGCGCTCTGCACGCACACTCGTCGCTTCGTGCAACCAGCTACCTCTAATTTGCGAATGACCACGAACGCCTACCCTTTGCTGCAGAAAGTGAACACACCTTCTGACCTGCGCACCATGTCGCGCAGTGATCTCAAAGCGCTGTCTGATGAGTTGCGTGCCTATGTGCTGGACAGTGTTTCCAAAACTGGTGGTCACTTAAGTTCCAACTTGGGGACGGTAGAGCTCACCATCGCTTTGCACCATGTGTTCAACACGCCGTATGACCGTGTGGTGTGGGATGTGGGCCACCAGACCTATCCCCACAAAATTCTGACGGGGCGCCGTGACCGTATGCATACCCTGCGCCAGCTTGACGGAATCTCAGGCTTTCCGCTGCGCAGCGAAAGTGAATACGACACCTTTGGAGTGGGCCACTCCTCGACCAGTATTTCGGCCGCGCTGGGCATGGCGATGGCCGCCAAGCGCAAAGGCGAAGAGCGCCGTGCCATCGCGGTGATTGGCGACGGCGCGATGACTGCCGGCATGGCCTTTGAGGCCATGAACAACGCAGGTGTGCTGGATGGCAACTTGCTGGTCATCCTCAACGACAACGACATGAGCATCAGCCCTCCAGTGGGTGCGTTGAACCGCTATTTGGCGCAGCTCATGAGCGGCCAGTTTTATGCGGCCGCGCGCAATGTGGGTAAAAACGTACTCAAGCAGGTGCCGCCTTTGCTGGAGCTGGCCAAGCGCCTGGAGCAGCATGCCAAAGGCATGGTGGTGCCTGCCACCCTGTTTGAAAACTTTGGCTTTAACTACATTGGCCCGATCAATGGGCACGATCTGGATTCACTGATCCCGACGCTGGAAAACATCCGTAGCCTAGAAGGCCCACAGTTTTTGCACGTGGTCACCAAAAAAGGGCATGGCTACAAGTTGGCGGAAGCTGATCCGGTGACGTACCACGGCCCCGGTAAATTTGATCCTGCGGTCGGCATTGTCAAGCCCAGCACCCCTTCCAAGCCCACGTTTACCCAAGTGTTTGGCAAGTGGCTGTGCGATATGGCTGCGCAAGACAAGCGGCTGGTGGGTATTACGCCTGCGATGCGCGAGGGTTCGGGGCTGGTGGAGTTTGAAAAGCTTTTTCCAGAGCGCTATTACGACGTGGGCATTGCCGAGCAGCATGCCGTCACCTTTGCAGCGGGTATGGCGTGTGAAGGCGTCAAGCCTGTGGTGGCGATTTATTCCACCTTTTTGCAGCGTGCTTATGACCAGCTGATCCACGATGTGGCGCTGCAAAAGCTGCCCATGGTGTTTGCGCTGGATCGGGCAGGCTTGGTGGGCGCCGATGGCGCAACGCACGCTGGCGCATACGACATTGCCTTTGTGCGCTGCATTCCCAATATGAGCATGGCCACGCCTGCAGACGAGCGTGAATGCCGCCAGTTGCTGACAACGGCCTATGAGCAAGATCACCCCGTCTGCGTGCGCTACCCCCGTGGCGCAGGCGTGGGTGTGGAGCCGCTGCCTGATTTGTCATCCTTGCCATTTGGCAAGGGGGAAATTCGTCGCCAGAGCACTGCGCCGCGGGCTGGCGAAAATGGCAACACCCAGCCCCGGATCGCGATCTCGGCATTTGGCACCTTGCTATACCCTGCGCTGCAGGTGGCCGAGGCGGTGGATGCCACGGTGGCGAATATGCGCTGGGCTAAACCCTTGGATGAAGCGTTGGTGCGCGAGTTGGCCTCTAGCCACGACGCCATCGTGACGGTGGAAGATGGCTGCATTGCAGGGGGCGCGGGTGCTGCGGTGTCTGAAGCCTTGGCGGCTGCCGGCATCAGCTTGCCTGTGTTGCACCTGGGCCTGCCGGATCAATTCATTGAACACGGTGACCCCGCCAAACTGATGGCGCTGCAAGGCTTGGACGCTCCTGGCATTGAGCGTTCGATTCGTCAGCGTTTTTTGAATCAGCAGGCCTGAGGACGCCATTTGTCAGATGGCGCAGGTCTGTCTGACAAATGGCTGAAGACGGTGAATTTTCGGGGGTTTACCCCCAACATTTTTTACATTTTTCATTCCTAGAATTTTGCACACCTCGCGAGGTGGTGCTGCCGCTCCCTGCAGCGACTGCACGTGCAAATTCAAGGAGAAAAAATGGACCGTCGTTCCCTCATTAAAAACGCTGGCATTGCTGGTGTACTGGCCGCTGCAGCCGCTCCAGCAGTTCACGCGCAACCGGCAGTCCGTTGGCGCCTGGCTTCAAGCTTCCCCAAGTCGCTGGATACCATTTTTGGCAGCGCCGAGAAATTTTCTCAGACCATCAAAGCACTCTCGGGTGGCAAGTTTGAAGTTTCGCTGCATGCAGCTGGTGAACTAATGCCCGCTTTTGGTGTGGTCGATGCGCTGGAGAACAGCACCATCGAAATGGCGCAGACAGCGCCGTACTACTTCACCGGCAAGAACTCCATTTTCGCTTTTGGCTGTGCAGTACCTTTTGGCTTGACTGCGCGCCAGATGGATGCGTGGATGGAGCACGGTAATGGCCGCAAGCTGTTTGATAAATTCTGCGCCAACTACAACATCAAGAGCTACAGCGCAGGTAACACTGGCACCCAGATGGGGGGGTGGTACCGCAAGGAAATCAAGTCCGTTGCAGACCTTAAGGGCCTGAAAATGCGCCTGGGTGGCGGTTTGTTTGGTGAAGCCATGGCCAAGTTGGGCGTGGTATCGCAGAACATGCCCGCTGGTGATGTGTACCAGGCGTTGGAAAAAGGCACGCTGGACTCGACGGAATTTGTGGGGCCTTACGACGACCAGAAGCTCGGCTTTAACAAGGTGGCGCCTTTCTACTACTACCCCGGCTGGTGGGAAGGTGGCGCAGAGCTGGAGTTCTTTGTGAACGCCAAGGCATATGCAGCGCTGCCTAGCGAGTACAAGCACATGGTGGATGTTGCAACGCGTGTTGCGGCCCGCGACATGACGGCCAAGTACGATGCCTTCAATCCAGTTGCGCTGAAGAAGCTGGTGGCCGACAAGACCCAGCTCAAGGCGTTCCCCAAAGACGTCATGGATGCAGGCTTTAAGGCTTCGATGGAAGTTTTTGCCGAGCACGAGGCCAAGTCGCCCGAATTCAAGCAAATTCACCAGGATATGCGTGCGTTCCAGCGTGACCAACTGTTGTGGGAGCGCTTCTCGGAGCTGCGCTACAACCAGTACATGACTTCGGTCAAGCTGTAATTTGAAGATTGCGCTTGCAGCTTTTCTTATGCCAGCGCAGCAACCCATAAAAAACCGGTGCATTGAAGCTCAAAGCACCGGTTTTTTGTGCCTGCAATTCGCCGTAGAAGTGAAGCAGGAAGGCAAGGTTAATTGTTGATAACCACTAAGGAGACTCCCATGGATCGTCGTTCAATGCTCAAAAACGCCGGTATCGCTGGTGTACTGGCTGCGGCAGCAGCCCCAGCGGTGCATGCACAACCTGCACTGCGCTGGCGCATTGCGTCCAGCTTTCCCAAGTCACTGGACACCATTTATGGTGCCGCGGACGTGTTTGCGCAGTCAGTCAAGGCGCAAACCGGCGGCAAGTTTGAGATCACAGTGCACCAAGCCGGTGAGTTGATGCCGGCGTTCAATGTGGTGGATGGCGTGCAAAACGGCTCCGTTGAGGTGGCCCACACGGCGCCTTATTACTTCTTTGGCAAGAACGAAGTGTTCGCCATCGGGGGCGCGATTCCGTTCGGAATGAACTCGCGCCAGCTGACTTCTTGGATGGTCGATGGCAACGGCGCCAAGCTGATGGCTGAGTTTTACGCCAAGTACAACATCGTGCCCTTTAGCTGCGGCAACACCGGTGCGCAAATGGGTGGCTGGTTCCGCAAGGAAATCAAGACGCCGGAAGACATCAAGGGTCTGAAGTTCCGTGTGGGCGGCTTTGCCGGCAAGGTGCTGGAGAAGCTGGGCGCTGTGCCCCAGAACATTCCGGCGGGCGAAATCTACCAATCCCTGGAAAAAGGCACGATTGATGCTGCCGAGTGGATTGGCCCTTACGACGATCTGAAGCTGGGCCTGAACAAGGTGGCTCCGTTCTACTACTATCCCGGCTGGTGGGAGGGTTCGCTGAACTTGTCGCTGTACATCAATGACAAGGCGTTCAACAGCTTGAACAACGAGTACAAGGCCATCGTGCGTGCTGCCGCCATGGAAGCCCATGTGACGTGCCAAGCCCGTTACGACGCGCGCAACCCTGCTGCCCTCAAGCAGCTGGTGGCCGCCAAGGCCAAGGTGCTGCCTTTCCCACAGTCAGTGATGGACGCTTCGTTCAAGGCCACCATGGAGCTGTACCAGAGCCTGGATACCAGCAACCCCGACTGGAAGAAGGTATACGCCGACTACCGCAATTTCCAGCGCGATCAGGTGCTGTGGTTCCGTTTTGCAGAAGGCCGCTTCGACAACTTCATGTCCAGCCAGAAGCTGTGATGTGTGGATTGGCGGCACTCTCAAAGGCAGCCCACGGGCTGCCTTTTTTTATCCGTTTTTTCTGTGTGATGGAAAAATAGGAGCTGATGGCGCTGGTCTGTACTTATTTTTCGATAAGAAAGTATCTGAAAACCAATGAAATCAAACGCTAAAAGCTATGATTTTTTAGTGGCGTGATGGGGTTCTGCACGCGGAGTGCGGGTGGCGAACCACCACACCAGCATGCCCATCACGACGCAAACAAGCTGGCCTGCGGCCAGCCCCAGGCCACTGTGAAACAGCTGCGGCACAACCACACCCGCCACGATGGCAAACACACTCATCTGGGTGAAGCCTTGCAGCGAGGATGACAAGCCCCGCATGTGCGGGAACACGCCCATAACTTGCAGCGACAAAATCGGCATCAGCAGTGCAATACCCAGCGTGTAGCAGGTGATGGGCAGTACCGCCCAAGGCACTACCGGGGCGCTGGTGAAGGTGTGGTAGAGCACATTGCTGCCGCTGCCCAGCAGCAAGCAGCCGTAGCCAATAAACTTTTGGATGCGCGGTGGAATGCGCTGGGCCAGCACGCCCGAGATGGCAGAGCCGAGCATGGAGCCACCAATGAGCGGAATGAACAACCAGCCAAATGAGGTTTCATCCAGCTTCAAAATGCCCATCACGAACTCTGCCGCCGCGCTGATGTAGATGGCATTGGCACCCGCCATCAAGGCCAGGCCCAGCACCATGAGGCGAAATTGCGGGTTGCGCAGCGCCGTCAGGTAGTTGTGGGTGATGACGCCCAGCTTGAGCGGCACGCGCTTTTCGGCGGGCAGGGTTTCGGGCAGCACGCGCCAGCACAGCAGTGCCACCAGTGCGCCAAAGGCCGCCAAGAAAAAGAAGGCGGCGCGCCAGCCACCATGGGTTTGCAACCAGCCGCCAAATACCGGGGCAATTGCTGGGGCCAGCCCAAAGCAGAACATCACCATGCTCAGCATGCGCTGGGCGTCAGCGCCTTGAAAGCGGTCTTGCACCACGGCACGGGCAATCACCATGCCGGCACCGGCCATGGCACCCTGGGCAAAGCGCACGGCCACCAAGGCCTCAATGCTGGTGACCACAGCGGCGGCAACGGAAGTGAGCGCGTAGCCCATGCTGGCCACCATGAGCACACGGCGGCGGCCAAAGGTGTCGCTGAGCGTGCCGTAAAACAGCATGGTGATGGCCATGGCCAGCACGTACACGCTCAGGGTTTGCTGCACGGCTGCGGGGCCTACGCCAAATTCTTGGGCGATGGCGTGAAAGGAGGGCAGATAGGTATCAATACCCAGGGCCCCCAGCATGGTGCACAGGGCCAGCACCAAGGTGAGCGATACATTGCTTTTCATGAATGCCTGTGTGGCGTTGCAGCGCAAGGCGCTGCATAAAAAAAGGCACATGGCATGCATGTGCCTGCGTCAGCCGGTGCGGGCTTAAGCCTGCGGTGTGCGGATAGCCGACTTGGGCCGGAACGCCTTGCACACACTGGGGTCGGCTTCGAGATAGGGGCCGCCAATCAAGTCGACGCAATAGGGAACAGCCGAAAAAATACCGTTGACCAACTGATTGCCGTCTGCGTCTTTCAGGCCTTCCAGGGTCTCGGCAATCGCCTTGGGCTGCCCCGGCAGATTGATGATCAGGCTGCTGCCGCGAATGACGGCCACTTGACGCGACAGGATGGCCGTGGGCACAAACTTCAGGCTGATTTGGCGCATTTGTTCGCCAAAACCGGGCATTTCTTTGTCGGCCACCGCCAAGGTGGCTTCGGGGGTCACATCGCGCAGCGCAGGGCCGGTGCCGCCGGTGGTCAGCACCAGGCTGCAGCCGGCGTCCACCAGCTCCACCAGTGTCTGGCTGATGGTGCTTTGCTCATCGGCGATCAGGCGGGGCTCGAAGTGTATGGGGTTCAGCAAGGCGCGGCTGAGCCAGTCTTGGAGCGCCGGCAGGCCTTGGTCTGCATACACGCCCGCACTGGCGCGGTCGCTGATGGAGACAATGCCAATCTTGACAGCGTCGCGTGCACTCATGCGTCGTCGCCTTCGTATTCGTCATCTAAGGCGGGCGCTGCCTCGTCTTGCACCGTGGCGGCTGCTGTGCCATTGATGTGCGAGAGCAGGGTCTGGAACAGCTCGCGGTAAGCCTTGCCTTTTTTGGCAGGCGGCAGGATTTGCCCCTTGGCCTCGGCTTCTTTGGCCTTGGCAATGGCCGTGGCGTCGTCCTTGCGCACCTGGCGCATCAGGGTGCGCAGCTGCTGCACATCGGTGGCAGGGAACTGATCCAGCCAGATGCCCAGATGGTCATCGCTGTCAATCAAGCGGTCACGCCACTGCTCGGCCACCAAAATGTTGGTTTGCTCCAGGCTCACGCCCGTGCGCTGCTCTTGCAGCGCGGCCTTGACGGCTTCGACTTCGTTTTCTTCCAGCTTGCGCATCAGTTTGCCGATGAACTGCATTTGGCGGCGCTTGGCTTCAAAGTTGGTCAGGCGCTTGTGCTCGGCCAACGCTTCCAGCAGTTTTTCGGGCAGGTTCAAGCGTTGCAGCAGCTTGGGGCGCAGGCCCAGTAGTGCCTCACCCAAGTCTTGCAGGGCATCGCTTTCAATCTTGCGGTCGGTGCGGGTGGAATCCCAAGTGCCTTTGAGTTCGGCTTTCAATTCCAGGTCGCGCTCGCTGCCTTCTGCAACGAACACGCCTTTCACGTAGTAGCCTTTTTTGGGTTTGCGTGACATGTTTTTTCGATGGAAATAGGGTGGCAGCACATAGGGGCTGCAGTGCTGGGTATCATATCCGCCGCTATGAATAAACCCCGTACACGCTCCACAAGCACCACCGCAGCACAGGCTGATTCCGGCTTTAGCTACAGCCGTCCCTTTTTTGAAGGTCTGGTGGACCAGGCTTTGGCCCATGCCAAAAAGCTGGGGGCCACCGATGCCGGAGCGGATGCTTCCGAAGGCTGCGGCCTGAGTGTGAGTGTGCGCAAAGGGGAGCTGGAGACCGTAGAGCGCAACCGCGACAAGTCTCTGGGGGTGACGGTCTACATCGGCCAGCGCCGCGGTAATGCCAGCACGTCGGATTTCTCGGAAGCTGCCATCCAGCAAACCGTTCAAGCGGCTTATGACATCGCCCGCTTTACGGCCGAAGACCCGACCGCTGGTTTGCCCGATGCGCAGGATATTGCCCCTGTCGAAACCCACAAGGATCTGGACCTGTTCCACCCTTGGAGCGTGAGCAGCGAAGAGGCAGCGCGCATTGCGATTGAGTGCGAAGCGGCAGCCATGAAGACGCACAAGCGCATCACCAACAGCGAGGGTGCCAGCGTCTCGGCCCAGCAGAGCCACTTTTTCAGTGCGCACACCCGCGGTTTTCGCGGGGGGTATGCCAGCTCACGCCACAGCGTGTCGGTGGCGCCGATTGCCTCGTTGCCTGGCAAGAACGGCGAGATGCAGCGTGACTTCTGGTACAGCTCCATGCGGGATGCCGTAGAGCTGGCATCGCCGCAAGAAATTGGCCGCTATGCTGCCCAGCGTGCTTTGAGCCGTCTGGGTAGCCGCAAGATTCCCACCACCGAGTGCGCGGTGTTGTTTGAATCTCCGCTGGCGGCTGGTTTGCTGGGCGGCTTTGTGCAGGCCGTCAGCGGTGGCACGCTGTACCGCAAGAGCAGCTTCTTGCTGGATTCGCTGGGCACGCAAGTTTTCCCTTCGCACATCAGCATTGAAGAAGACCCCTTCATCCTGCGTGGCAAGGGCAGCTCGCCCTTTGACGACGAAGGCGTGCGTGTGCAGCGCCGCCTGGTGGTCGACAGCGGCCGTGTGGAAGGCTACTTTCTGTCGAGTTACTCGGCGCGCAAGCTGGGCATGAAGACCACGGGTAACGCGGGTGGTTCGCACAACCTGACGTTAACTTCCCGCCTGACCCGCCGTGGCGATGACCTGCAGGCAATGCTCAAGAAGCTGGGCACCGGCCTGTTTGTGGTGGAGTTGATGGGCCAAGGCGTGAACTATGTGACGGGCGACTACTCGCGCGGAGCCTCGGGTTTCTGGGTGGAAAACGGCGAAATCGCTTTCCCCGTGCAAGAAATCACGATTGCAGGCAACCTCAAAGACATGTACCAGGGCATTGAGGCCGTGGGCACCGACACGTACAACTACGGTGCCAAAACGGTGGGATCGATGCTGATCAACCGCATGAAGGTGGCCGGGAGCTAACGCGCTCTGTGCGCACCAGGTGCCCAATGTGAGCCCAAGGCATGCTGCATTCAGCATGCCTTTTTTTTATGGCAATAAGAAAATCTGAATTGATAGCTGCTTACGCAATATGTATAAGCACTAGAGGCTAAAAACATGCATAACAACAGCAAGGGTTTGAGCGGTGCCGATTGGGTCTTGGCCCTGGTCGTCATCGTGGTGTGGGGGGTGAACTTTGTGGTGATGAAGTGGGGCCTGGAAGAGGTCTCCCCCCTGCTGCTGTGCGCGCTGCGCTTTATGGCGGCATCGCTGCCGTTTATGTTGTTTGTGCGCCGCCCCGCAAGCCTGACGTGGGGGCTGCTCGCAGCCTATGGGCTGGTGCAAGGGGTAGGCCAGTTCGGCCTGCTGTTTGTGGGCATGCAACTGGGCATGCCGGCAGGTATGGCATCGGTGGTGCTGCAAACACAGGCCTTCATTACCTTGTTGATGGCCGCTGCGTTGCTGGGTGAGCGCCCGCAGCCTTGGCAGTGGGCCGGGTTGTGCATTGCCGTCGGGGGGCTGATCGTGATTGGCTCTGCCCATGGCGATGGCGCCACGCACATGACTCTGATTGGCTTTGTGTGCACCGTGGCTTCAGCCGCCATGTGGGCCGCTTCCAACCTGATTACACGCCATGCAGCCAAAAATGGCCCGTATGAACCCGTGCCGTTTTTGGTGTGGAGCAGCCTCTTTCCTGTGCTGCCTTTGCTGCTGCTGTCGGTGTGGCTGGAAGGCGGCTGGGCGGTGACGCTACAGCAGTTGCAAGCCATCACCGTGCAAGGGCTGGGGGCGGTGGCTTATTTGGCGCTGCTCTCTACCTTGCTGGGCTACGGCCTGTGGACCAAACTGCTGCAGCGCTACCCCACCAGTACGGTGGCGCCTTTGTCGTTGCTGGTGCCGGTG
The DNA here is from genome assembly GCF_030162955.1 of Comamonas jiangduensis. NCBI lineage: Bacteria > Pseudomonadati > Pseudomonadota > Betaproteobacteria > Burkholderiales > Comamonadaceae > Comamonas > Comamonas jiangduensis. Next base: position 30,027 of record NZ_JARXOV010000008.1, on the reverse strand, counting down.
GTGGGTTTGCTCTCGGCGATGCTGTTGCTGGGGGAGTTCCCCACGTTGCTGCAGTGGCTGGGCACTGCAGGGGTGTTGCTGGGCATGGTGGTCAACCAGTTTGGTGGACGCTGGCACCGGGCCTAGGGCGCAAGAAGTGTCCTCCTTAATCGGTAGGTTTTGAATGCGGCCTGGGTGCGTATCATTCGTGCAGGTATCCACCACTCGGTCGTCGCGTTCTGATCTGCAGACTGGCCGCTGACCATGGGCAAGCACCATGTCGCCCGTGGTGCCGCAGCACATAACAACATGAACATAAGGGGTGAGGCTATGGGAGAGCGCGAAGACGTGCACACGCAAGTCACTCGGTTCAAGGCTTTGGATCGGGTGATGGCGCTGGCGGAGTTTGACCTGGATGGGCGCTTGCTCCATGCCAACCCGAACTATCGCCAGTTGCTCCAGCTGGACCAGACCGCGAGCTTGGCCGTAGCGCATCGAGATTTTTGCCCGCCCGCTTTGTTGGCCAGTGCCGCTTACCCCGCGATGTGGGAGCGCTTGCGCAACGGGCAGGCGTTTTCAGGCGAGGTGGAACGCGTGCGCAGCGATGGCAGTAGATGCTGGTTAGAGGCCACCTATTCGCCCGCGCTGGACGAGCATGGGCGCGTGACCCATGTGGTCAAGATCGCCTCCGATGTGACCGAGCGGCACACCCAGTCCCTGGCGCATCAGGCCTATGTAGAGCGTTTGGCCTTGGTGGCAGATGTCAGTGATACGGCCATCATCATCAGCGATGCCATGTCACGCATCCTGTTTGTGAACCGGGGCTTTAGCCGCATGTTTGGCTGGAGCCTTGCCGAGGTGCAAGGCCGCGCACCGATCGATTTGCTGGCCCCCCATCTCTCCGTGGGTTTTGCGGAACATTACCAAGCGGCATTGCGCGCCGGAGAGCCCGTGGTGCGCGAAGAGATTGTGGTGGGTAAGAACGGCCAGCGCTATTGGAGCAAGGTGCTGAGCAACCCCGTACCAGACGGTGATGGCGCGTGGCAATACACCGTGACCACATTGACCGATATCACCACTAGCAAGATGCATGAGGTGCTGCAACGCCGTGTGCTGGAAGCCATGGCACGCGATTGTCCGCTGGTGGAAGTGCTGGAGATGGTGTGCGAAGAGGTGGAGCGCATGGCCCCCGAGGTCACGGCCTCCGTGCTGGAGGTGGATGCGGACGGCAAGTTGCACCCCTTGGCCAGCCCCTGTTTGCCCGCGTCCTATTCCATGCAGCTGGATGGGGTGGCGATTGGCCCTTGTGTCGGCTCTTGCGGCACCGCCGCATGGCGCAACGAGCCTGTGGTGGTGCATGACATTGCCAGCGACCCTTTGTGGCAGGATTTCAAGCACCTGATTTTGCCGCTGGGCTACACGGGGTGCTGGTCGACCCCGATTGTGGGGGCTGAAGGCAAGCCGATTGGCACTTTTGCGTTCTATTACCGAGACCCCAGTATCGCGGTCGCCTCTGCCTACCACCAGCGTTTGGTAGATACCTGCATTGATTTGTGTGCTTTGGCCTTGGAGCGTGAAAAAGCGCGCTCGCGCATTCGCCAGTTGGCGTTCTACGATGGTTTGACAGGCCTGCCCAACCGCAGTTTGCTGCTCGCGCGGGCCGAGCAGGTGCTGGCCAGCGCAACCACGAACCATGAGCGGGTGGCGGTGCTGTTTGTGGATTTGGATCGTTTCAAGCAGGTCAATGATTCGATGGGTCATCCTGTGGGTGACGAGTTGCTGTGCGCGGTGGCTGAGCGCATCAAGCTGGTGCTGCGCAATGCCGATACCGCAGGGCGCTTGTCCGGGGATGAATTTGTCCTTGTGCTGTCCGAGGGCGACGCGGAGCAGGTCGGTCAAGTGATTGAGCGCTTGCAAGAGCAGTTGTCGGCACCGCTGACGCTGGGCGACACGTCGATGGTGATTTCCGCCAGCATCGGGGTGGCCATGTTCCCCGATGACGGGCGCGATATGGAAACCTTGCTGCACCGCGCTGACATGGCCATGTACCAGGCCAAGAGCGCCGGGCGCGGGCGTGTGAGCTTTTTCAGCAGCGAGATGAACCGCTTGGCCCAAGAGCGCTTGGCGCTGGAAAAAGCCCTGCGCGAAGCCTTGCACAGCGAGCGCGGATGCCTGCATTTGCACTACCAGCCCCAGGTGGATTTGAAGACGGGCAGCTTGTATGGCGTAGAAGCCCTGGCGCGCTGGACGCATCCCACACTGGGCATGATTGCTCCCGCGCGCTTTATCCCGCTGGCGGAAGAGTGCGGTCTAATTTCTGATTTGGGCCGCTGGGCCCTCAAAGAGGCATGCAGCCAATTGGCACAGTGGCGTGCGCAGGGGCTGGAGGTACCTGCCGTGGCGGTGAACCTGTCGCCCTCCAGCTTTCACAATCTGGATCTGCCGCGCATGATTTCTGCCACCCTGGACAGCCACGCCCTGCAGCCCCAAGACCTGACGCTGGAGCTGACGGAAAGCATCTTGCTGGACACCAATCCCAGCACCATGCAGACGATTCATGCGGTGCATGCCAGCGGTGTGCGCCTGTCCATGGACGACTTTGGTACCGGTTATTCCAGCTTGAGTTATCTGCGCCGATTGCCGGTGAGTGAGCTCAAGCTCGATCGCAGCTTTGTCTCTGATTTGGAGCATGACGAAGCCGCGCAAGCGCTCAGTCGTGCGATTTTGGGCATTGGCCAGAGCCTGGACCTGACGGTGGTGGCCGAAGGTGTGGAAACCCAGGTGCAGCATGTCATGCTGCGCGACCAGGGCTATCCCGTGGCGCAGGGCTACCTGTTTGCCCAGCCAATGGCGCCGCAAGACCTGGCGCATTGGCTGCAAACCCAGACCCATATGGCACCGCAAACGGCTGAAAAATATACAGCATAAAAACAGCTATAAACGCATACTAGGTATGCGCCTATAGCTATAAAAATTATTGGTTGTGCTGCCTAGCGTGCAGTATGCGGTGCGCGGCTTAAAGCAGCTGTGCCGCAATTGCTTTGCCGACTTCGGGCGTGGTGGCGCTGCCGCCCAAGTCTGGCGTTTTGGGCCCGGTTTTGATCACTTGCTCAATGGCCGCCACGATGGCATCGTGCGCGGCGCGCCACTGGCCTTGGCTGTGGCCCAGAAAGTCCAGCATCAGCGCACCCGACCAGACCATGGCGATGGGGTTGGCAATGTTCTTGCCATAAATGTCGGGGGCCGAGCCATGCACCGGCTCAAACAGCGACGGGAAGGTGCGCTCTGGGTTCAGATTGGCAGAAGGTGCCAGGCCGATGGTGCCGGTGGTGGCGGGGCCCAGGTCGGAGAGGATGTCGCCAAACAAATTGGTGGCGGCCACCACATCAAAGCGGCCGGGTTGCAGCACAAAGCGCGCGGTCAGGATGTCAATGTGCTGCTTGTCCAGCGTGACTTCGGGGTAGTGCTGGTGCATGGCGTCGGCCTGCTTGTCCCACCACGGCATGCTGATGGCAATGCCATTGCTCTTGGTGGCTAGCGTGACATGCTTTTTGCTGCGGCTTTGCGCCAGGTCGAACGCGTATTTCAGCAGGCGCTTGGCGCCGTGCTTGCTGTAGACCGATTCCTGGATGCAGATTTCGCGGTCTGTGCCTTCAAACATGATGCCGCCCAGCGCGGTGTATTCGCCTTCGGTGTTCTCACGCACCACGTAGTAGTCGATATCGCCGGGCTTGCGGCCCGCCAGGGGACAAGGCACGCCTTCAAACAGGCGCACGGGGCGCAGGTTGATGTACTGGTCAAACTCGCGGCGGAACTTCAGCAGCGAGCCCCACAGCGAGATGTGGTCGGGCACGGTGGCGGGCCAGCCCACCGCGCCGAAGAAGATGGCGTCCATGCCTGCGAGCTGGGCCTTCCAGTCGTCAGGCATCATCTGGCCGTGCGCAGCGTAGTAGTCGCAGTGCGCCCAGTCAAAGTGGTGGAACTCCAGCGGCAGGTTGAACTTGGCCGCCGCCGCCTCTAAAGCGCGCAGGCCTTCGGGCATGACCTCTTTGCCAATGCCGTCACCGGCGATCACTGCAATTTTTTTAGGGTGAGACATGGTGCAATCCAGTACAGAAATGAATAGAAGTGGGCGTGGTGTGGCGATTGTGCGCAAGAACGCTCTGCATACAATCAACGCTTTGTAGTTTGATTATTCACACAGCGTGAACAAAATGCCCTCTCCGGACGACTTGCGCGTCTTCATCACCGTGGTGCGTAAATCCAGTTTTGCGGCTGCCGCGCAGGCGCTGGATGCATCGCCCGCCTATGTCAGCAAGCGCCTTCGGTTGCTGGAGCAGGAGTTGGGCGTGAAGCTACTGCACCGCACCACACGCCGCGTGGTGGTGACCGAGGAGGGGGAGCGCATTTTTCACTGGGCACAGCGCATCCTGGACGATATGGAGCACCTGCTGCAAGAAGTGGGGGTGACGCGCAAAGAGCCGCGGGGCCTGCTGCGCGTGTGCAGCAGCTTTGGCTTTGGGCGCAACGTGGTGGCCCCCGCGTTTTCGCAACTGGTGGCGCGCCACCCGGCGCTGCAGGTGCGGCTGGAGGTGCTGGATCGGCTGGTGGACGTGGTGGCCGAAGGGTTTGACCTGGATGTGCGCGTGGGCGATGAGATTGCCCCGCAGCTGATTGCACGCAAGCTGGCAGACAACCACCGCCTGCTGTGCGCCGCGCCCCATTACCTGCAGCGCCGCGGAGTGCCCCGCAGCCTGGAGGAATTGGCGGCGCACGACTGCCTGGTCATCAAGGAGCGCGACCACCCGTTTGGCGTCTGGAAGCTGCGTGCAGGCGGGCTGGAGCGCAGCGTGAAAGTGACGGGCCCGCTGTCGACCAACCACGGCGAAATGGCCGTGCAATGGGCGGTCGATGGGCATGGGGTGGTGCTGCGTTCGCACTGGGATGTGGCCGCGCAGCTGGCCGATGGCCGTTTGGTGCACGTGCTGCCGGAGTGGCGCCAGGAAGCCAATATTTGGGCGGTCTACCCCACTCGGCTAGAGCGCTCGGCCAAGGTGCGGGTGTGCGTGGAGTTTTTGCAGACCTTCTTGCAAGCGCAGCCGCTGGCGGCGAATGCCGCCGCGCTGCGCCACAAGGGCTAAATAACGCCACAGGCCACAGAGCCAAGGGCAAGCAGCCCAAGGCGCAGGTTTACGTCACCCAGTCAAAGCCGTCGTTGCGCGTATGGATGTGGCCAAAGCCCGGCAGCGGGAAGTGAAAGCCGCCCACCCAGCCGCCTTCTTTGGCCAGCTGCGCCAGCAGGGCCTGGCGGGTACCCGCGGCTTGCTCTGGGTTCATGTCGAACATGACATGCCAGTTGGGGTGGCGCACAAACAGGTAGGGGTAGTTGGTGGTGTCGGCAATGAAGGTAAAGCGATCTTTGCCGCTGCCAATCGCAATCGCGGTATGCCCGGGCGTGTGGCCCACAGCGGGCAGGGTGTCGATCACGCCATCAATGCGGGAGCCGGGCGTAAACAGCTTGAGTTTGTCTTGCGGATAGCCGTTGAAGACGCGGCGTACATTCTGAAAACCGCCGCGTGCAGCCTCTGGCGCAGCTTGCATGCGCGCATCGTCCCCCCAGAACGCCATCTCGGGCTGTGCCACGTACACGGTGGCCTGGGGGTAGACCAGTTCACCGCTCTTGCGGCGCAGGCCGTTGATGTGGTCGCCATGCAGGTGGCTCAAGATGATGGTGTCAATCGATTCAGGGGGGATCCCGGCCGCCCGCAGGTGCGTGTGCAGCAGGCCGGTGCCCGCGCCGCCGTTGTCGGCAAAACCGGTGTCCAGCAAATAGCGCTTGCCTTGGGTTTCAATGACGTAGCAGGTGTAGGGCACGTCGATGTGGGTGGTAGGCAGCTTTTGCGCAGCCAGTGTGGCTTGCACTTGCGCCAGCGGTGCGTTGCGCACAAAGCTGGCATCAAGCGGGCGGCGCGACACGCCATCGCTGACAGCGGTGATGGTGGCTGGGCCCAGGCGCTTGCGCTGAAAGCCCGTGCCGGCGGCGTCTGCCGTACGGGCGCTACTGGCCGTGGTGGTGTGGGTGGCGCAGGCGCTCAAACCTGCGGTGGCAAGGGCAGCGCTGCCCCAGCGAAAACAATCACGACGGGTGAGGTGCATGTCTTCTCCTGAATGTGGAGCGCACATTGTGAAGAAACTGTCCGCCGCAGGCTAGAGAGGTGGCCGCAGTGTGTGGATATTAAAAAAGAAGCTGCCAGCGCTCGTGAAATGGGCATTTCAGACGGTTTTGTATCTGAAGCGCTTGCTCAATCAACGCTGGCAGCTTCTTTTTATTAGGACTTGGCAGCCATGAGAGGCTGCATTACCCCGTGCTTACTGGCTCAAAGCGGCCTTCACGGCGGCGGACACCAAGCCCATATCGGCCTTGCCAGCCAAGGTGCTCTTGACTTTGCCCATCACTTTGCCCATGTCGCCAGGGCCGGTGGCACCCACTTCGGCCACGATGGCTTGCACGGCGGCGGTGATTTCAGCTTGCGACATGCGCTCGGGCAGGTACACCTTGAGCACTTCGATCTCGGCCTTTTCCACGTCGGCCAGATCTTGGCGGTTGGCGGTTTCGTAGGCGGCGATGGAGTCTTTGCGCTGCTTGATCAGCTTGTCGACGATGGCGATGATGGCGGCATCATCCAGCTCCACGCGCTCGTCCACTTCCTTTTGCTTCATCGCGGCCTGCAGCAGGCGGATGGTGCCCAGGCGTACGCTGTCTTTGGCACGCATGGCGGTTTTCATGTCTTCGGTGATCTGGGCTTTCAAGCTCATAGCTCTCTCCTGAGGGAATGCCGTGGCGCTATCCAATGCGGGCTTGGCCGATCACGCTGGCCAGTACCTGTGTACTGCCTGTGCGCGGGCCGCGTGTCCTCGCTCGATGGCGCCGTGGCTGTGGAGGTCACTGCAGCAGTGCAGTGGCCAGAAAACAAAAAACCCGCGCCTGGCGTCCCGAGCGCGGGTTGCGGCTTTTTTAAGGCCGGCTAGTCCTAATCAACGATTAGTACAGCTTCTTAGGCAGTTGCATGCTGCGAACGCGCTTGTAGTGACGCTTCACGGCAGCAGCCTTCTTGCGCTTGCGCTCGGCTGTAGGCTTTTCGTAGAACTCACGAGCGCGCAGGTCTGTCAGCAGGCCCAGTTTTTCGATCGTGCGCTTGAAGCGGCGCAGGGCAACTTCATAGGGTTCGTTTTCTTTGACGCGGATAGTAGTCATTCAATTTCCAGATATATCTGTGCTGACAGCGGGTTCTCGGGAAGATCGGGCCTAAGAGCCATGTACAGCGGTTGTTCCCCGTCTCTATTAACTAGTATGGCCGACGGGGATATGCCAGCAAAGTCGAGCATTATAGCGAGTTTTCAGCGCGTGTCTGAAGTTGGCGCATTCCCAACCCCGATAGTGGCGTTATGCGGCAGTGGCTGCGTGCTGCTGGGCCATGGCCTGCGCGCAGGCAAAGGCACTGGCCCAGGCCCACTGAAAGTTGTAGCCGCCCAGCCAGCCGGTGATGTCCACCACCTCGCCAATCGCATACAGACCGGGCTGGGTTTTGCATTCCATGGTTTGCTGCGACAGCGCCTTGGTGTCAATACCGCCCAATGTCACTTCGGCTTTTTTGTAGCCTTCGGAGCCCGTGGGGATGATCTCCCAGCGCTGGAGCTGCTCGGCCAGCTTGGTCAGCGCTTTGTCGCTGGCTTCGTTGATGGGGCGCTGCAACTCGGGTTGCTGGCTGACCCAGGCATCGGCCAAGCGGGTTGGCAGGTGCGCGGCCAGCTCGTTGGCCACCAGTTTGCGCGAGTGGGTTTTGGCCGCTTGCAGCAGCGCCGCCATGTCGGTGCCGGGCAGCAGGTTGATGTGCAGCGGCGCGCCGTCTTTCCAGTAGCTGGAGATTTGCAGCACGGCCGGGCCGGACAGGCCCCGGTGGGTGAACAGCAGGTCTTCATGGAACGTCATGCGTTCTTTTTTGCTGCCGGTGCTGATTTCGACTGGCAGGGCCAGGCCTGCCAGCTGGGCATAAGGCTGCCACGCAGCGCCATCAAACGTCAGCGGCACCAAACCGGCGCGGCGCTCCACCAGGGGCAGCTTGAATTGCTGGGCCAGTCGATAGCCAAAATCCGTGGCGCCAATTTTGGGAATGGACAGGCCGCCCGTGGCCAGCACCAGGCGCGGTGCGTGTACAACGCCACGGTCAGTATGAACTTCATAGCTGCCTGCGCTTGATGTGTCTGCGCTAGATGGCAAAAACACTACTTTTTTCACGGCGCAGGGCTGCCAGCGTGTGACGCCACCGTCTGCACATTCAGCCAGCAGCATGCGAATGATGTCTTCCGCACTGGTGGTGGCAAACAGCTGGCCTTTGTGCTTTTCTTCGTAGGGAATGCCGTGCTTGTCCATCAACGCGATGAAGTCGGCCGGGGTGTAGCGCGACAGGGCCGAGCGGCAAAACTGCGGGTTCTGGCCCACGTAGTGCTTGTGCGGCGCGCGCACATCCAGATCGCGGTTGGTGAAGTTGCAGCGCCCGCCGCCGGAGATGCGGATCTTCTCGGCCACTTTTTCGGCATGGTCGATCAGCAGCACGTTCAGCCCCAACTGGCCTGCTTGCGCCGCACAAAACAGGCCCGCAGCGCCCGCGCCGATGATGATGGCGTCAAACGCTGTGGGATAGGCGGTGGCAGTGGGTGCAGGCATGGCGGAAGGTTGGGAATGTCAACAACAGGGGGCTGGCAGCGCACAGCCAAAACAGAGCCGGCAGTGTAGCCAAGGGTGGAAGCCCCGCCATGGACGTAGGTTGCATGCAAAGCTTTGCGCTCGATCAAAGTGCGGTTCTTACAATTGCGGCCCATGAATTTGCCTGAACACCAACTCAGCATGACCGTGCTGATGACCCCTGACATGGCCAACTTCTCGGGCAATGTCCACGGGGGTGCCATTTTGAAAAAGCTCGATGAAGTGGCGTATGCCTGTGCCAGCCGCTATGCGGGGCGCTACTGCGTGACCTTGAGCGTGGACCAGGTGATGTTTTTGCAGCCCATCCATGTGGGCGAGCTGGTGACTTTCCTGGCTAGCGTGAACTACACCGGCCACTCTTCCATGGAAATTGGCATCAAGGTGGTGGCCGAGCAAATCCAGGACAAGGTGGTGCGCCACGTCAACAGCTGCTTTTTCACCATGGTGGCGGTGGATGCCGATCGCAAGCCGGTGTCCGTGCCTGCGCTGCAGCCCTCTACCGAGGAAGAAAAGCGCCGCTGGAATGCGGCCTTGGTTCGCAAGGACATGCGCAAAGAAGTCGCGCAGCGTTTTGCCCTGACACGCACCCCCGCTGCTGCGCAGTAATAGTAATCGCCGCATTTTTTGGCCGACGCAACAAAAAGCCGTGCAGGAGCGCACGGCTTTTTTTATGGTCTGGCTGCTAGGGCCGCCGGATGGCGCGGGGGCGCAGACCCGCGAACACCACCCTGCATACATCGTTGCTGCGCCTTGTCGTGCGCTTGTGCGGCTAGAGGCTGCGTGCTGCGCGTTTCCAGCGCACATCTGCGATTGGCTGGGTGGTGGGCGGTATCGGCGCTTAGAAAGTTTCCCAATCGTCTTCTGCGCTCCCTGCGGTGGCCGGTAGTGTGGCCGCCCGGGCAGAAGGGCTGGCCAAGCGCGCGGGCGCCGCTGGCTGCGCTGGCGCCACCTTGGCAGGTGTTGCCACAGTCTGCGGCTTTGCTTTCGCTGCAGCTTCGGTGCGCGATGTGCTGGCTGTGCGTGCAGGCATGGGGGCGCTGCGCGGTGGCTGGGCGGCGGACGTAGTGATGGCGCTGGTGGTTTTGAAGTGCGAGACCGCTTGCACCAGCTCTTGCGCCTGGCGTTTGAGGCTCTCTGCCGCTGCGGCGCTTTCTTCGACCAATGCCGCGTTTTGCTGGGTGGTGCTGTCCATCTGGGTAATGGCTTCACCCACTTGGCTGACCCCCTGACTTTGCTCGGAGCTGGCGGCGCTGATCTCTCCCACCAAGTCCGTCACGCGGCGGATGGAGCTGACCACTTCCGTCATGGTGTGGCCCGCGCGGTCCACCAAGGCAGTGCCGGCGGTGATGCTGTCCACGCTGTTGTTGATGAGCAGTTTGATTTCTTTGGCCGCCTCTGCACTGCGCTGGGCCAGGGTGCGCACTTCACCGGCGACCACCGCAAAACCACGGCCTTGTTCGCCCGCGCGGGCCGCTTCGACTGCAGCGTTCAGCGCCAAGATGTTGGTCTGAAAGGCGATGGAGTCAATCACCCCAATGATGTCGGCAATCTTGCGGCTGCTTTCCGTGATGCCACGCATATTGGTCACCACCTCGCCTACCACGTCCCCGCCTTGTGCTGCGACCTGGGATGCCCCCAGTGCCAGTTGATTGGCTTGCAAGGCGCTGTCGGCGTTCTGGCGCACGGTGGAGGAGAGCTGCTCCATCGACGCTGCAGTTTGCTGCAGCGCACTGGCTTGCTCTTCGGTGCGTGAGGACAAATCGGTGGTGCCGCTGGCGATCTCTTCACTGGCTATGGCCACCGATTCGGCGTTGTGGCGCACATGCTGCACCACGCTGTCGAGCTTGTTGCGCATTTGCTCCAGTGCGGCCATCAGCTGCCCCATTTCATCGTTGCCAGCAGGGGGGATGGACTGGGTGAGGTCGCCACTGGCAATTTGGCTGGCGGCCTGCACGGCTTGCTGCGCAGGGCGTGCCACAGAGCGGGTGACCAGCACGGCAAACAGTATGGACAGCAGCGCGCTCACGCCCATGCCCATGATGACCCACCACTGGGCAGAGCTGCGTACGGCATCGCCTTGCTGGCTCAGTGTGCGCGCATCGCTTTGGGTCATGGCCGCGAGCTTGCCCACGGTTTCTGCCAAGGCAGCAAAGCTGGGCTCGGCTTCTTCGCTGTACATGCGCTGCAGTGACTGCAAACGGGCTTCATCGCTGCTGCCGCTTTGGTGCACGTCCAGGGCGGCCTGCACGAACTTGCGGTGCGCGACCAGGTACGTGTCGCGGTGCTGCTGGTAAGCGCGCATGAGCTGCAACTCTTGCTCGGAATGGGGCAAGGCTTCGTAATTTTTTTCAGACTGCGTGATGGAAGTCAGTACCCCTTGCGCTTGCTGCAGCAGTGCTTGGGCGTTGCTGCTGGCTTGTGCTGGGAGCAAATGGCTTTCCAGCCGCCGAAAACGGTTCCACTGTGAGCGGATGTTGCCCGCTTCTGCCACGCTGGGCAGGGCACTGTTGCCCATGGTTTGCATGGCAAGGTGCATGCGCTCGAGTTGGGCCAAGGCAATGCCGCCAAGGCCGAGGGTGAGAACCAAGAGCAAGGCAAAAGCCAGGCCTAGTTTGGTGCCAATTTTGAGATTTGTAATGCGCATGAAATTGCATCCCGGTGTATGTGTGTGCAGGCTTGCTGGGGTGTGCCAGCTGCACAGATATTTTCATTCTTTCCAATGCGGTGGCATTTTCAGCGACACCAAAAAAATCAGGGAATGCTGGAGGGTGCGCACAGGGCTTGGTGTGCGCCGTCATACGGATGACTTGATGGCTTCATGCGCCTGTCACAAAGCTTGTCGACACTGCGCAGGCATTGATCTTTATGGGAAGAAAGCCAAGCCATGATGAATAGCCAGACCGCCGTTTTGGACAGTGAAGACCTGCCTACCAATCTGAGTGACAACCCGGAGTTTCAGACCGTGGTGGACAGCGCCGTGTCGCGCCGTGGTTTTTTGCGCAGTGGCACTGGCCTGACAGCCGCCATGTTTTTGGGCCTGGGCGGGGGTCTGGCCGGTTGTGCCACTTCAGGGGGCCATACCAGCCAGCCTTTGCTGGGGTTCAAACCAATTGCCATTTCTACGGCAGATACGGTGCAAGTGGCTCCCGGCTACAGCGCCAAGGTGCTGGCCCCGTGGGGCACGCCTTTGGTGGATGGTGCAGCGAACTTCAAGGGCGATGGCAGCGAAGATGCTGCGGCGCAAGCCTTGCAGGTGGGGGATAACCACGACGGTATTCACTTTTTCGCGCTGGATGGCAAGAGCCACGAAGGCTTGCTGGTGATGAACCACGAGTACTGCACCGTGAATGAGAAAACCGGTGCCTACACCTGGCTGTTTGGCCGCAAAGGTGCCGATGCCCAGAAAAAATGGAGCAAAGACCATGTGCACAAATCCATGAATGCACATGGTGTGTCGGTCATCCACATTCAAAAAAATGCCAAGGGGCAGTGGGACATCGTCAAGGGCAGTGTGTACAACCGCCGGATCACCGCTTTTTCTGCCATGGAAATGACAGGGCCAGCAGCGGGTGATGCGCTGCTGCAAACCAAGGGCGATCCTTCAGGCCGCCGTGCGCAGGGCACGTTCAACAACTGCGGTAACGGCTTTACCCCTTGGGGCACTTACCTGGCCTGTGAAGAAAACTTTAACAACTACTTTGGCACCGGCGCCGGGGAAGACCGCCGCAACGCTGCGCAAAAGCGTTATGGCATCTCGGCCAAGGCCAGCCTGTTCCAGTGGGAAAAGCACGAAGCACGCTTTGACTATGTGCAAGAGCCCCATGAAGCCAATCGCTTTGGCTGGATTGTGGAAATTGACCCCTTCAACCCCGGCAGCATTCCCCAAAAGCGCACGGCGCTGGGGCGTTTCAAGCATGAGAACGCGGCGTTTGCGTTGACCAAAGATGGCCGTCCGGTGGTTTACATGGGCGATGACCAGGCCAACGACTACATCTACAAATTTGTCTCCAAGCACCCCTATGTGCCCGGCGGCAAAACCAGCCACTTGCTGGATGAAGGCGATCTGTACGTTGCCCGCTTTGACGCAGGCAAGGCCTCGGGCGACTTTGCGGGCACGGGCCAATGGTTGCTGCTGGACAAACAGCGCAACGGCAAGCTCCAGGCCGATGCGCAGTTTGCCAACCAGGCGGCCGTGCTGGTGCATGCGCGCATGGCCGGTGATGTGGTGGGCGCCACCAAGATGGATCGCCCCGAGTGGGTGACGGTGCACCCTCGCACGGGTGAGGTGTATGTCACGCTGACCAACAACACCAGCCGCACGGTGGCGGATGCGGCCAACCCGCGCCCCAAGAATGTGTATGGCCAGATCGTGCGCTGGCGCGAAGCCGGTGGCGACGCCGCTGCCACCCAGTTTGAATGGGATGTTTTTGTGCTGGCGGGCAACCCCGCCGTGCATACCGACCGCAAGAACTTGATGTCAGGCTCGGCCAATATCACGGCGGACAACACCTTCAACAGCCCCGATGGGCTGGCATTCGATGCCGAGGGCCGCTTGTGGATCCAGACGGACGGTAAGTACAGCAACAAGGGCGACTACGCGGGCCAGGGCAACAACCAGATGCTGTGCGCCGACCCTGTGACCAAAGAGATTCGCCGCTTTTTGGTAGGCCCCCAGGAGTGCGAGGTGACCGGCATCACCTTCACGCCAGACCACAAAACCATGTTTATCAACATCCAGCACCCCGGTGAAGAGGGTGACAGCCACTGGCCCGATGGTGGCTCCAGCATTCCTCGCTCGGCCACGGTGGTGATCACCAAGGATGACGGCGGTGTGATCGGTTCCTAAGGCATAACGGTTGGGACATGTGCACAGGGCTTAGGCACTGTGCAGATGGCAAAGGCTGCAACGGTGGTGGACGTTGCAGCCTTTGTTTTTCATGGGGTTTATGCATGAAATTGGGGATTGCTAAATAGGTATTTGAATATCGTGATCCCACAATCGTTTGCTCAGCAAGTACCCGGTTTGGGGCTTCAACGATGCCCCAAACTTGCGCTGCTAGACAAATAGCAGCGAATGCAAGAGCGCGGTAGCGCTCTTGCTATATGCATGCGTCTTTCTCCCAAGCCGAGCCAAGTACCAACGCAACTTATTGTTCAGACTCTCAATGTGATGGGTATGAGCCTTGCCTACCGTGTGCTGCTCAGCCTTGATGATGGCCTTATAAGGCCGATGTGCATCCGTGCAGTAATGGATATGCCCATCCATAGGTAGTTGAGGCTGCAGCACTTTGGCTGTTTTCGTTCCTCGCTCCCCAAGTGCGAAACCGACGATCTGGTGACTTGTCCTGTCTATTGCCCACCACAGCCAAATGGGCTGTTTTTTGAGCCCACATAACTCCACATCTCATCAGCCTCAATGACCGCTAGATCTTTGACGTGCGCAGCTTGAAGTGCTTTGCCAGCAACTTCTTTGCGCACCCAGCCACAATACTGCGTTGTGGCTCACGTGTAATAGGCGTTCGATTTTTCTTGCGGCAATACCTTCGGCATACATCGCCAAGGCCAGTGCTTTGATCTTTGGATCGATAAGGCGCAAGTCCTTGTCACCAAAGGTTCTGTGACATCCCATGCACATCCATCTTTGTCGTTTGTGGCGGCTCAGGCCAATCTTTTGTGTGTGATGGTGATTGCAGCGAGAGCATTGCATGGCGAAACGGAAAAGGCATGGAATATAGCGCTTGGCGCCATCTCCATACCTCATGCGCAATCCCTGAAATTGGCCTCTAGCGCTTACGTGGCAAGCGCTAGCAGCTATCAATTGTTGTGATTTTCCATGGTGGATGGAGTTAGCAGGCTGCTTGCAAGGGCGGGGTGCTGCTAGCTTGCAGGGCCCATGCCGCAACGCCCTGCACCACATTCCCAATCACCAGCACGCTGGGGCTGGCCAGGTTTTGTGCATGCAGCGTATCCGCCAAATTTTGCAAATTGGTAATGGCATGGCGCTGCTGCGGCAAGCTGGCGTGTTGAATGATGGCCGCCGGTGTGAGGGCTGGCAGGCCGCCGGCTTGCAGCTCTGCGCTGATGTGATCGGCTGCGCTGACGCCCATGTAGATCACGAGGGTGAGTTTGGCCGCATGTGCCGTGCTGGCCAGAGCGCGCCAGTCAGTGCCGCTGTCTCCGGGCTTGGCATGGCCCGTGATAAACACCACCCCATGAGCGTGCTCTCGGTGGGTCAGCGGTGCGCCCAAGCTGCTTAACCCGGCCAAGCCTGCGGTGATGCCATTGATCACTTGCACCGCAATACCGGCGCGGCGCAGGTGCTCCACTTCTTCACCGCCACGGCCAAAGATGAAGGGGTCCCCGCCTTTGAGGCGTACCACGCGCTCGCCCTGACGCACCTCGGCTTCCATCAGCTTTTCGATGAACGCCTGGGGCGTGCTTTTGCAGCCACCGCGCTTGCCCACATAGACAATGCGCGCGGTGGGCGATGCAAAGTGGACGATCTCTGGCGAGACCAGGTCATCCACCAGCAGCACGCTGGCGTTCTGGATGGCCTTGAGTGCTTTGAGGGTGAGCAATTCAGGGTCACCCGGGCCTGCACCGACCAGGGTGCATGTGCCTGCGGTGTGTGTGGCGCTGGCGTTCATGCTTGCGCTCCTTGTGGGGCCGGTAAAGCGGCCAGTTGACGGTGTAAATCGCAAATGGCTTGCACCTGCGTGGCGATCGGTGCGGGCACTGGGCGCTGCCCTTGCAGCACCTCGCGCGTCCATGTGGCGGTGGCAGCCACATCCAGCCCATTGGGTAGTTCGGGCGTGACGGGCACAGCCCCAGTTTCTGCCTGCAAATCCAGTACCCTGCGCCCTTTGATGATGCCGCACAGCGCAGGTTGGCGGCGCGGGTCTGCCACGGGCTCACCTTCCATACCGCGCAGCAGCAGCGCATGGCTGCCTGCTTCGGCATGGGTTTGCTCCATGCTGAGGCGGTATTCCGGGTGGGTGTAGCAGCCAACCACCAAACTCTGTGTGCCACTGGCAGCCAGTGGGTTCAGGTGCTTGACCAGGCTGTGCGCTGGGTTGCGCAGCCCAATGGCAGCGCGGGCGTCCAGCAAATCAGCCAAGCTAGGCAACAAAGTGCGGGTGTGAAGGTGTAGCAATTGCCCGGGCTGCGGGGTCTGCACGGCAAGCGCAGCGGGGTAGCCCATGTGTTCCAGCACTTGTGCGGCAGTGATCCGTGTGCTTTCCGTGGTACAGCCATGCAGCAGCACCGGTAAACCTTGGCGTACCAGCAACAAGGCCAGCAAAGGGGTGAGTACCGGCAGGCGGCGTGCACCGTTGTAGCTGGGCAAGATGATGACCGGAGTTGCAGCGCTGGCGGTGAGCGGCAAGCGTGCATGCACTGCATCCATGAAACCCGCCATCTCTTGCGCTGTTTCGCCTTTGATGCGCATGGCCAAACAAAAGGCACCCACTTGCAAGGGAAGGGCTTGCCCATCGAGTATCCATCCCAGCAGCTCACAGGCCTGGGCACGCGAGAGCGCGCGGGCACCATCTTTGCCGCGACCAATTTCTTTGAGGTATTGCTGGATATGCATGACTGATATGTGAATTTATTGTTATTTTCACAGGTCTTATATATAGATTCGATATATGGAAATGCAGGTCTAAAGCGGTGATGGGCTTGCGCTGGCATATCGTGCAAAAAACACTGCCTCAGTCGGTGAAAGAGAGGGCGATGGCTCTAGAGTGCACAAAAAAACCTTCAAGGTGGCGCCTTGATGTGCAACAGCCTCCGTGGTCTACTTTCGTGGCGGGGTGGTTTTTTACCCGGAGGCTTTGTCAGCGTGCAAAGTAGGTGCTGGACTGCCGTTTGGGGCAAATTTTGGTTGAGGAGAATGGGCAATGAATACTTCGCCATCGATCGTGAATGAGCTGCAGGCGCAACTGCAGGGAGCACCTATGCAGCACATGGCACAGCAATTGGGGGCAAACAGCGAGCAAATCCAAACAGCGGTCAGTGCGGCTTTGCCACTGTTGTTGGGCGCACTGGGGAAAAATGCCGCTCAGCCCCAAGGCGCCGCAGATTTATTGGGCGCGCTGCAGCGTGACCACAGCCAAGCCCTGCCTCAAGGCTTGGGTGGGCTGGGAGGCCTGCTGGGCTCCATCCTGGGGGGCAGCACAGCCGACAGCGCGCAGAACCCGCTGGGCAATGGTGCAGCCATCTTGGGCCATATCCTGGGTGGCAGCCAGCAAAAAGCAGAGGCCAGCCTGGGGCAGGCCACGGGTTTGGGCGGCCAAGGCGCTGCGCAACTGCTGTCTATGCTGGCGCCCATCGTGATGGCTTTTTTAGCCAATCGCGCGAAATCTGCGGGCTGGGATGCAGGCAGTCTGAGCCAGACGCTGGAGCAAGAGCGCGCTCAAGCCCAGCAGCAAGGCGGCCTTGGTGGTGATTTGCTGGGAAGCCTGCTGGACCAAAACGGCGATGGCAAGCTAGATGTGGGCGACCTATTCAAGCTGGGCAGTAGCTTGTGGAGTGGCCGCCGCTAAGCCGCAAGCCACACACACGGAAAAAAGCACCAGCCGGTGCTTTTTTCTTGCCTCGCATGCAAGGCTTTTTGGACGCCTGACGTTGCTGGCGCTGTCACAGACCTACACTTGCAAGCTATGAGTCAGCTGATTTTGGGTATTGAATCCTCGTGTGATGAAACGGGCGTTGCTTTGGTGCAAGTGCCCGCAGATGGCCGCGTGCCTGTGCTGCTGTCACATGCCTTGCACAGCCAAATTGATATGCACCGTGCGTATGGCGGCGTGGTGCCCGAGCTGGCCAGTCGTGACCATATTCGCCGCGTGTTGCCTTTGACGAAACAGGTCATGCAAGATGCAGGCAAAACTTTGCAAGATGTGGATGTGGTGGCATTTACACGCGGCCCAGGCTTGGCAGGCGCGTTGCTGGTGGGCGCGGGCGTGGCATGTGCGCTGGGTGCGGCACTGGACAAACCGGTACTGGGTGTGCACCATCTGGAAGGGCATTTGCTTTCTCCCTTTCTGAGTGAAGACCCGCCCGAGTTCCCGTTCATCGCCTTGCTGGTTTCAGGGGGGCATACACAGCTGATGCGGGTCGATGGCGTGGGCCGCTATGAAATCCTGGGCGAAACGATTGATGACGCTGCTGGCGAAGCTTTCGATAAATCTGCCAAGGTGCTGGGCTTGCCCTATCCGGGGGGGCCTATCCTGTCGAAGCTGGCGGAGAGTGGAGATCCTGAAGCGTTCAAGTTGCCTCGCCCTTTGCTGCACAGCGGTGACTTGGATTTTTCGTTTGCAGGCCTGAAAACAGCAGTACTGACGCAGGCCAAAAAGCTCGGCGATGAGCTGCAGGCGCGTAAGGCAGACTTGGCCGCAAGCACCCAGGCGGCCATCGTCGATGTGCTGGTGAAAAAAACCCTCAATGCCTTAAAGCAAACGGGCATGCACCGTGTCGTGGTTGCGGGCGGCGTAGGGGCTAACCAACTGCTGCGCGACCAGTTGAACAAAGAATGCGCCAAACGCAAAATTCGCGTGCATTACCCGGAGTTGCATTTGTGCACCGACAACGGGGCCATGATTGCCATGGCAGCAGCCATGCGTATACAGGCCGGGCAGCAGATGCCCCAGAAGACCTATGCATTTGACGTGAAGCCGCGCTGGCCGCTGGATGCGATTGTGGAAACCATCGCCTGAGCATGCTGCGCACGGACTGACCAAGCCCTCGAAAGAGGGCTTTTTTGATGGTTTTCCCAGCAGTCCGGCCATCGGGCTTTACCAAAGCTTCACGTGGCTTTTGCTGTGGCCCTACATGGGGTCTGCACAATCTGGGGGTAGAAACAGGCTATTGCGTTTTTTCGTCCCCAGCATGTACCAGAACTCCAGCACCATTTTTTTGCGACCTTTGCCGCGTTTTTGGGTCATGCCCATTGCTGTGGCATGTAGCGTATTTATTGCAGGTTGTACGCACACCTCTCGTTTTGATGGGCAAAGCGCAGCCGTGGCTGTGCCAACGCAGTGGAGCAGTACGGCGGCCCAGCCTCAGCAGCGCACGCCGGAAGACCTCAGTCGCTGGTGGCAGCGGTTTGGTGATGCCCAGATGACAGCGTTGATTGAGCAGTCGCTGCAGGCCAACCCCAGTGTGCAATCGGCCCAAGCATCATTGCGTCAAGCGCGTGCACAACTGGATGTACAAGCTGCCTCTCGCATCCCCAGCGCAAGTGCTGGCTTTGACCGAGGGCGTAGCTGGGAAGGTGGCGACAATGGCGCCAATAGCTATGCAGCACGTGTGAGCGCCAGCTGGGAAGCTGATTTGTGGGGACGCCAAGCGAATGCGGTGCAGGCTGGGGAGGCCAATGTCCAAGCAGCCGTGGCGGTGCTGGAAGGCGCGCATGTGTCACTGGCGGCAGAAGTCGCGCTCAACTACATTCAATTGCGTAGCCTGCAAAACCGGCTGAGGATTGCCCAGGACAACCTGGGCATTCAGCGGGAGAACCAGCAAATCACCGAATGGCGTGTGCAGGCAGGGTTGGCCACTTCGCTGGACGCGGAGCAGGCGCGCTCTTTGACGGCGCAAACGGCTGCACAAATTCCGGCGTTGGAATCTTCGCTGGCCCAAACACGCCATGCCTTGGCCATTTTGACGGGCCAACCACCTTCGGCCTTGGATGCGGAGTTGCTGGCTGCACAACCCTTGCCAGTGGCGCCTGACAGTCTGGCCATGACGCTGCCTGCAGACACCCTGCGCCAGCGCCCGGACGTTCGCGCACAGGAGCAAAAAGTGATAGCAGCGGTGGCCAATCTGTCATCGCAAGAGCGTGCCAATTTCCCGACGCTGCGCCTGTCGGGGTCGCTGGGGCTGAATGCTTTGACATTGGGGGCGCTGAGCGGAGCCACCGTGGCCCAAAACATTGCCGCAGGACTGGCTGCGCCCTTGTTTGATGCCGGGGCGAACCGCGCCCAGATTCGTGTGCAACAAGCGTTGGTGGAACAGGCGCGGATCAGTTACCGCTCGACGGTGCTGACTGCCTTGCAAGAGGTCGAAGATGCCTTGGTGCAGTTGCAAGGCGATAAAGACCGCTTGGTGCAACTGAAGATTGCCGAAGAGGCAGCACGTTATGCCCAACTGCTTGCCAACCAGCGCTACAGCAGCGGCCTGGTGGATTTTCAGACTGTGTTGGATACCCAGCGCACTTTGCTGTCATCCCAAGACAGTGTGGCCACGGCACAAGCCTCTATCAGCACGGATTACGTGCGCCTGTACAAAGCGTTGGGGGGCGGCTGGCAACCCCTGAATGCCGAGGGCCAGGTCATCGACACCGCTGCAGCACAGCCTTAAAGATTCAACGGAAAACAAACAATGCGTAAAAAAACATCCGCCAGTATTGCCCAAGACGTGCACGAACTTTTAGGTGATGGTCTCGCCCGTAAGTGGTGGCAGAACCCCACCATTTGGATTGGCGCTGTGGCCGTAGCAGGTGCCATTGGTGGCTATTTCCTGTGGCAAAACCACCAGGCTGCGAATGCCAAGCCCGTGTATGTTTCCCAAGAGGTCAAGCGCGGCAATCTATCAATCACGGTGGCGGCTAACGGTACCTTGCAGCCTACACGGACGGTGAATGTGGGGTCTGAATTGTCCGGTACCGTGCGCAATGTGCTGGTTGACGTGAACGACACGGTGAAAAAAGGCCAGGTGCTGGTGGAGCTGGATACCGACAAGCTCAATGCACAGCTCAACCGCTCCAAAGCATCGGTTGCCTCCGCGCAAGCACGCTTGCAGCAATCCCAAGCGACGCTGAAAGAAGCGCGTTCCAATTTGGCCCGGCTGGAAGAAGTCCACCGCATTTCGGGTGGGAAAGTACCTTCTGCAGCAGAAATGGATACGGGGCGTGCCGTGGTTGATCGAGCAATTGCGGATGAGGCCGCGTCTCGTGCTGCGGTAGATGATGCCCGGGCTGCGCTAAAGAACGACGAAACCAACTTGTCCAAGGCCTCGATCAAATCGCCCATTGATGGCGTGATCCTCACGCGCAGCGTAGACCCGGGCAATGCGGTGGCAGCTTCGTTGCAAGCCGTGACCTTGTTCACCGTTGCCGAAGACCTGAAGCAATTGCGACTGGAAGTCTCGGTGGATGAGGCTGATATTGGCCAGGTCAAAGAGGGCCAGCGCGCCAGCTTTACGGTCAGTGCCCACCCCTCGCGTATTTATCCTGCCAAAGTGACGCGTGTGGACTACGGCTCTACCAAGACCGATAACGTGGTGACTTATTTGGCGCGGCTGGAAGTGCGTAATGAAGACTTATCGCTGCGCCCCGGCATGACTGCCTCTTCGACCATTCGCTCCAATGAGCGCACGGATGTGCTGCTGATCCCGAATGCGGCGTTGCGCTTTACCCCGGTGGGAATGACAGCCCCCGCTGCAGCAGATGCAGCAGCACCCGATGGGCGCCCATCGGGTGCTGCGGGCGAGCGGGGCACGCGCCCTCAAGGTGCTGGCAGCGCCGGCAATAGCGGCATCATGGGGCAACTATTGCCACAACGCCCTCGCATGAGCCGTGGTGGTGCCGGCGGCAGCCAAGCGCTGGGTGCGGGGCAAACCCGTTATGTATGGGTGCTGGAAGCGGGCACTCCCGTGGCAGTGCAGGTCAAAACGGGCCTGAGCGATGGTCGCATGACCGAGGTGGAGAGCGAAAAGCTCAAGGAAGGCGCACAAATCATTACCGACCAGCGCAGTGGAGCCGTGCGATGAGCGATGCCGCCCCACAAGCCAGTGGATCTGTGCCCCTGATTAGGCTGCGCAACATCGTCAAGGTATACGGCGAGGGTGGGCTGGCATTCAAGGCGCTCAAAGGCTTTGATCTTGATATCGAGCAAGGTGATTTTGTGGCCATTATGGGCCCCAGCGGCTCTGGCAAGTCCACTGCCATGAACACCTTGGGGTGCCTAGATCGCCCCACGTCTGGCGAGTATTTGTTCAAAGGTGTGCATGTCGAAGACCTGGACCGCGATGAGCGCGCGCGTTTGCGCCGTCGCTATTTCGGGTTTGTGTTCCAGGGGTTTCACCTGCTGCCACGCACCACAGCACAGGAAAACGTGGAGCTGCCGCTGCTGTACCGTGGAGAGACCAACGCAGCGCGTCGCGAAGCGGCTGCAAAGGCGTTGGAGGCCGTGGGCTTGAAAGGCTGGGAGCACCACACGCCCGCAGAGCTATCGGGGGGGCAGCAGCAGCGCGTGGCGATTGCACGGGCGATTGTCAGCAATCCGGTGGTGCTACTGGCGGATGAGCCTACTGGTAATTTGGATACCCAGCGCAGCGCAGAAATCATGGAGTTGCTCTGGAAGCTCAACAGCGAGCAAGGCATTACGGTGCTGATGGTGACCCACGAGCCGGAGATGGCTGCCTATGCGCGGCGCATTGTGCGTTTCAAGGATGGTTTGCTCGACAGTGATACGCGCAACGAACCCTTTATGCTGCGCCGAGCTGCCCGCAGTGCGCCAGTGCAGCCACAGGAGGGGCATTGATGTTTTTGAACACCATTCTTTTGGCATTGCGCTCCATTCGCCGCAATTTGCTGCGTTCATTCCTGACCATTTTGGGCATTGTGATTGGCGTGAGCGCCGTGATCACCATGGTCACTTTGGGCAATGGCGCCACCGTGGCCGTGCAGTCGCAAATTCAAGGGCTGGGCACCAACTTGCTGCAAATCCGTGCGGGGCAACGCATGGGGCCGGGCGCTGCACCAGCACCAGCGTTCAAGGATACGGATGCGAATGTCATTGAGCAGCAAATCGGAGGCATTGCCGCCGTGGCACCCGAGGCACGCTCCAGCGTGACGCTGGTGGCCGATGGCCGCAACTGGTCTTCCAGTGTGATTGGCAGCACCAATGCTTGGTTGCAAACCGGCAACTGGACGCTGGCGCAAGGCCGCGCGTTCTCGGACGAAGAGCTGCGCGCCGGTGCGCCGGTGTGTGTGATTGGCTCGACCTTGCTGCGTGAGCTGTACCAAAACAGCGCCGATGTGCTGGGGCAGCAGCTGCGGGTGAAGGCGTTTTCCTGCACCATCATTGGGGTGCTGGAATCCAAAGGCCAAGGTGCGTTTGGTAACGACCAGGACGATATGGTGCTGATCCCGCTGAAAACTTTGCAGCGCCGCGTGACGGGCAATACGCGGGTGAATACCTTGCTGGTTTCGATGGCAGACGATAGCGACCCAGAGCGCGTAAAAAGCAGCTTGCGAGACCTGCTGCGCGAGCTGCGCAAGCTGGCGCCGATGGACGAGGACAACTTCAACGTACTCGACACCAAACAGCTGGCTGACACCATGGCAGGTACCACCAAGGTGATGACCACCTTGCTGGGCGCGGTGGCTGCCGTGAGCTTGTTGGTGGGTGGCATCGGCATCATGAACATCATGTTAGTGAGTGTCACGGAGCGCACGCGCGAAATCGGCTTGCGCCTGGCTATTGGGGCGCTGGAGCGCGAAGTGCTGCTTCAGTTTTTGATTGAAGCGGTGGTACTGGCAGCGCTGGGTGGTTTGATTGGCATTGCAATTGCGGCGGCTGCATCGGTGGGCTTGGCGCAGGTGATGCAGGTGCCCTTCATCTTCAATCCCACGGTGAATGTGCTGTCCTTTGTGTTCTCGGCCGCAATTGGTGTGGTGTTTGGCTATTTTCCAGCGCGCCGGGCGGCGCAGCTGGATCCGATTGAGGCGCTGCGCCACGAGTAAGCACAGGGTTGCTACGACTGAAAAAAAGCCGGAGCGCACCAGCGACTCCGGCTTTTTAATGGGCGAGTGGCTGGGGTTTAGGCCGCTGCACCCAAGCGCTTGCGCATTACAAAGCCATAGGACAAGCCCGCGATGGCTGCCGCAGCAGAGGCGCCCAGAATGCCCATCTTGGCTGCAGCCAGCAATTGCGGATCGGTAAAGGCCAGTCCGCCGACAAAAATGGCCATGGTGAAACCGATGCCAGCCAGCAAGCCCACTAGGAGTACGCCCGGCCAAGTCACCCCTTGGGGCATTTGGCACAGGCCGGTTTTGACCGCCAAAAACGTGGCAAGGAACACGCCCACAGGCTTGCCCAGCAGCAGTGCCAGCATGATGCCCGAGGCCACCGTCGCGGGGCCCACAGCACTCAAGTCCACGCCACCAAACTGCACGCCGGCATTGGCCAACGCAAAGACCGGCATGACGGCAAAAGCCACCCAAGGGTGCAGCATCATCGGCAGTCGAAAGACGGGGGGGAGCAGATCGCGCTGGGCGCGGGTGGCTATATGAAGTTCTTCATACAGCACATGCGCATCAAAACTGCCGCTACGTGCATGCACTTGCACGCGCGCGAGGGCTTGTTGTGCCGCTTCCAAATGGTGTCGGGGTGCGGGGCGCATGGCGACGGGGGTCATCAGCCCCAGCACCACGCCTGCGAGCGTGGGGTGGGCCCCCGTTTGCAGCAGACCGAACCACAGCACAGCACCGGGGAAGACGTACAGCCATGCAGAGGCCACGCCCATGCGGTTGAACAGCAGCACCAGCAGCAGACCGACAAAGGCGATGCCAAAGCCGCTGTAGTCCAGGCCACCGGAGTAAAAGAACGCGATGATGAGCACGGCCACAATGTCATCGATGATGGCCAAGGCCAGCAAGAAGATGCGCAAGGGGCCGGGAATGGATTTGCCCAGCAGTGCCAGCACGCCCACGGCAAATGCGATGTCGGTGGCCGTAGGGATGGCCCAGCCGTTGAGCAGTTCGGCATCGCCCGCCGCAATCGCCACATAAATCAAAGCGGGCACCACCACGCCGCCCACGGCGGCAACCACGGGCAGGCTTGCCTGGCTGAGGCTGGAGAGCGCGCCGTTGTGCATCTCGCGGCGAATCTCCATGCCCACGACCAGGAAGAAGATGGTCATCAGCACATCGTTGACGACAAAGTGCAGATCGGTGTTGACCGTCCATGGCCCTAGAGTGAGGGACAGCGGGGCATGCCATGTGTCGAAGTAGCTTTGTGCCCACGGCGAGTTGGCCCAGAGCAGGGCCACGGCTGCGGCGATGAGCAGCACGATGCCGCTCATGGACTCGATATGCAGCATCCGGCTAAAGCCAGCGCTGGCACGCTCGGCCGCAGTTTGCAGCGCAGGAATGCGGTTGCTGGGGGCTGGAAACTGCGGGTGAATGGGAAATTGCTTGGGTGAATCCACGTATGCGCTTTCTCTTGGTTGGGAAAGTGCCGCAGCAATCGCTTTGGCAAGCATACGCCCAGGCTCAAGCAAGCACGGGAGCGCCTGTGTCAGCGCGGGCTGAAAGCAGGCGTGGGTGGTATGGCAAAACGGGTGCGTACGGCACGATTGTGTGCAGGCGGCCCGACCTGCACGAAACACCTGCCATCACCACTGCATGTGGTGGGCACCCGGCGCCAAGTGTACCGAAACACGGCTGATCTCCTGCGCGCTAAATCGCAAGAGACGGTAAGGATATTTAAAAATAAGAGCTGTTAGCGCTGGTTTTTAATGGGTTTAAAGGTGAAAAGACTTTGAAAGCCATGCTTTTTGAGCGCTAGATGCTCATTTTTTAGAGTGCATCAGCACAAAAAAAGCCCCCGAGGCTTTCGGCACTCAGGGGCTGGGAGGAGGCAGTTGACAGGCTTATTTGGCCATGGAGTCTTGCAAAGCCTTCATCGGGTCTTCGTCGGCCGTGTCAGTGCTGGGAGCGTTTTGTTGTTGCTGCTGTTCCATGAACGGATTGTCAAAATCCACCGGCGCAGGCATATCGGCTTCCATCTGTTCGCGGATGGCGTCCAGATCGTAGTCCACCTTCTCGTCCAGGCCGCTGGAGACGATGCCCGGGAAGGCAATGATCAGGCCCACCATCAGCAACTGGATGCACAGGAACGGAATGGCGCCCATGTAGATCTGGTTGGTAGTCACCGGGGCAATGCGCTTTTTGGTGAGCTTGTCGGTGTATTCCTTGTCCGGGGCGACCGAGCGCAGGAAGAACAGCGCAAAGCCGAATGGTGGGTGCATGAAGGAGGTCTGCATGTTTACTGCCAGCAACACGCCGAACCAGATCAGGTCAATGCCCAGCTTGTCGGCCACGGGGGCCAGCAGCGGCACGACGATGAAGGACAGCTCGAAGAAGTCCAGGAAGAACGCCAGGAAGAACACCATGATGTTCACCAGGATCAGGAAGCCCAGTTGGCCGCCTGGCAGGTCCGACAGCAGGTGCTCCACCCACAGTGGGCCGTCCACGCCCTGGAAGGTCAGGCCGAACACGGTGGCGCCGATCAGGATGAACAGCACGAAGCACGACAGCTTGGTGGTGCCAACCAGGGCCTGGCGCAGCAGCTGGTAGCTCAGGCGCTTGCGGCTGACGGCCAGGATCATGGCGCCCAGGGCACCCATGGCGCCGCCTTCAGTGGGTGTGGCAATGCCCAGGAAGATGGTACCCAGCACCAGGAAGATCAGCAGCAGTGGGGGGATCAGCACAAAGGTGACTTTTTCCGCCACGTGCGACAGCAGGCCCATGCCGGTGATGCGGTTGATCGACGCAGCCACGAAGGCCAGCGCCACGCCAAAGCACATCGCAAACACGATGGTCTCGTCCTTGGCCACTTTTTCCACCACTTCACCGGTGAACCAGGTGTGGATGGTGGTCATGTTGTTGGCGGCAAATACAGAGACTCCCACGCACAGGATGGTCAACACCAGCAGCGAAGTCAGGCCGTTGGAGCCATCTTTCTCCTTCAGGCTGCGCGCTTCAGGCGGCAGGGCCGGCACCATGGCTGGCTTGAAGATGGCGATGGCGAAAACCATCAGCATGTAAAAACCCACCAGCATGAAGCCTGGCAGGAAAGCGCCCTTGTACAGGTCGCCCACGCTGCGGCCCAACTGGTCGGCCAAGATGATCAGCACCAACGATGGCGGAATGATCTGCGCCAGCGTGCCGGAGGCGGCAATCACGCCCGAGGCGATGCGGCGGTCATAGCCGTAACGCAGCATGATGGGCAGGGAAATCAAACCCATCGAGATCACGGAAGCCGCCACCACACCGGTGGTGGCCGCCAGCATGGCACCCACCAAAATCACCGCGATGGCCACGCCACCCCGGATAGGGCCGAACAGCTGGCCCACGGTGTCCAGCAGGTCTTCCGCCATACCGCTGCGCTCCAGGATCAGCCCCATGAGCGTGAAGAACGGAATGGCGAGCAGGGTTTCGTTCTGCATGATGCCGTAGATGCGCAGCGGCAAGGCCTGCATCAGGGCTTCGGGTAGCACGCCCAGCTCAATCCCCACGACGGCAAAGAACAGGCCGCAGGCACCCAGGCTAAATGCCACCGGGAAGCCCAGCAGCAAGAAGCAGATCAGGCCCGCGAACATGATCGGGGCCATATTGTTTGCAATGAATTCCATAGCTATGTCTCCCTGTGCACTCAGGCGCTTTTAGCGGCGTTGCGCGCGGCTTCTTCTTCGGCCTTGCGGATGACTTCGGCCAACTCTTCTTCCGGTGTTTTTTCCAGAATCTTGACGGTTGGGTCGTCGATCAAGCCCATCAGGAATGCAATGCGTTTGATGAGCTCGGACAAGCCTTGCAGCATCAGCAGACCAAAGCCCAGAGGCATCATCAGGTACACGGGCCAGCGGATCAGGCCACCAGCATTGCTGGACATTTCGCTGGTGTTCCAGGCCTGCAGGAAGAAGGGCACGCCGTGATACAGCACGATCAAGCACATCGGCGTGAGGAACAGGGCAAAGCCCACTACATCAATCCAGACGCGGGTGCGCAATGACAGTTTGGCGTTGATCACGTCCACCTTGACGTGTTCTTTCTCCAGCAGCGTATAGCCGGCTGCCAACAGGAAGGAGGCGGCAAACAAGTACCACTGCACTTCCAGAAAAGCGTTCGAGCTGGTGTGTAGCACCTTGCGCACCACGGCGTTTACGCCGCTGATGACAGTGGCCGCAAGAATGAGCCAGATGACGTATTTACCGACCCAAGCGTTGAGCTGGTCGATACCCCGTGAGAGTCGTAGAAGTGCTTGCATGGTGTCTCCAAAAAGCGCGATATCTGCCGCAGGTACAGCGTATGGCGTGTGGCCACACGGCCCTGCAGGCTTGTAAGAATGCACAGTCGCGCGATTCTACGGAGCGCCCTAAGTACTTGCTGACGGCTTTGTGACGGAGGTGTAAAAATTCAGCACTTTTGATGTGTTTTAGGGTGTCAATAAAGGGTTTTTACTAGGTGATGTCGATGCTCTGGGCTTGATCTTGCGCATGGTGCGAACAGCTTTTTGACCACCAAGGCAGACGTTCATGCAGCAAGCTGACGTCGCCGCTGCCCGTACAGTCATGGCCGCCCAGAGCCTGCATGCTCTGGTGCCAAGCCGCAGAGCGCAGCATGCTGCACAGCGCCTGCATCGCGGGGTGCTGTAGCAATTTGGCGTGACAGACCAGCAGATCATGCTCTTGGCATAGCGCCACAAAATCCAAGCCCTTGGCCAAGGCTGCAGAGGCAATCCCAAGCCCTACATCTGCCTGCCCTTGTGCCACCGCTTGGGCGACAGCGTTGTGGCTGGGTTCTTCGTCATCAAAACCTACGATGTCCTCAGGGTGCAGATGCGATTGCGCCATCAAGTCGGCCAATACAACGCGGGTGCCCGTGCCTAAAGGGCGATTGACAAACTGTGCCTTGCTCTGGGCCACGTCTTGCAAGCTGCGTAGTTGTAAAGGGTTGCCCGCAGCAACAATCAGGCCTTGCGCGCGGCGCCCCAAGCTGATGCAGCGGTGCTGCACCACATCCAGCAGGGGTTGATAGATGTGGGCAGACATCGAGTGTTTGCCAGCTGCCTCCAGCACATGAAAACCTGCCAGTGCCGCCCGGCCTTCATTCAGGGCGCGCAAGGCATCAACACTCACACAAGGAGTCAGGTCGAGATGCACCGCCAGTGGGCCTTGCATGCTGGCAAATTGACGCAGCACGCTATAGGCACTGTCATAGCTGGCATGCAGCGAAAGGACGGGGGTGCGCTCGTCATAACTCAGTGCAAAACTGCGCTCCAGCTCCGCTTGAATGGCTTCGATATGCGGTGCCAAGCGTGCTTGGGCTTGGCGCTCAGTGAGCAGCAGGCGCTGGCCAAAAGGGCTGAGCTGGGCGGTATGACCCTTGCCCCACAGAATGACTTTGCGGCCCAGTTGGTCCTCCCACTTTTTCAGGGAGCCCCACACATGGCGGTAGGAAAGCCGTAATGCGCGTGCTGCGCCAGAAATAGAGCCTTCCTGTGCGATGGATTCCAGCAATGCCAGCAAAGGGTGGTGAATGACGCTACTTGATGGTGCTTCTTGCAGCGTGTAGTGAAGTTGGATGCGTTGCACGGAGGAAAGGCTGCTGAAAACTCGAAGAAGGGGTTGCCACCATAACGGCAAGCGCGTTCCACGTCAGGAGAAGCCTTATGTCCACCATGTAATTCGGCGTTTGCAGCCCCGGTGTAATCATGCACAAAGGGTGATCTGGATGGGAAGAAGCGGGCTGCAGGAGGTGTCCATAGCCCGCCATAGCCGCTACATCACCATGCAGCAGACGCAGAAAAAGTGGTTGGCTTAAAGCGCCAAGTGCTCTTTTTCAACATGCTGCAAAACGCCTTGGCAAGCATCTTCAATCAGGTCGAGCACATGTTCAAAACCTTGGTCGCCGTCGTAATACGGATCAGGCACGACAGAGCTGCGCATGTTGCGGCAGAACTCCGTCAGGCGGTGCAGCTTGTGGCGCTGCCCAGGCGGGCACAGGGCTTGTGCTCGGGCCATGTTTTCATGGTCCATCACCAGCACCAGGTTGTGGCCTTCGAAATCTTCACGCGTGAGCTGACGTGCGCGCAGATCACTCAGGTCGTAGCCGCGTAGCAAAGCGTGTTTTTGGCTGCGGCGGTCGGGAGC
The DNA here is from genome assembly GCF_030162955.1 of Comamonas jiangduensis. NCBI lineage: Bacteria > Pseudomonadati > Pseudomonadota > Betaproteobacteria > Burkholderiales > Comamonadaceae > Comamonas > Comamonas jiangduensis. The sequence goes on along the minus strand of NZ_JARXOV010000008.1, from coordinate 350 downwards.
CTCTCCGACGTGGTGCGCATGTGTGCCGCAGGAATCGACACTGAACCAGTTGCTCCAGCCACGGACGTGCACCATGCTGCGCATGATGCCATGGGCGCTGGGGCTACGGCAAATATTGCCCATGCACACCATGAGCACGGAGAAAGATGCGGGGGGCGGAACGAGAGTCATGGATGGAGCGCGAGGGAAATTTCAAAAAGATGGTGCAAGGTATCAAACCATACCTGCGGTGCGACGATTGGAAATCAGGAGCTGCCAGCATTCGGGTTGAAGCAGTCTTGTGCGAGCCAACAGCTGGGGTGAGATTTTGCGTGCAAATGTAAAAAAATAGGTTTTGGAAATAGCTTGCA